>JALSON010000352.1 GCA_026986455.1 Thermococcaceae archaeon
CTGAAGAAGATCAGGGAGTACCTCGTCAGGTTCGAGCCTGGAGAAACTGCCGAAGGAATCTTCTCGGAGGAAGAATTTAGGGAGCTTCTGAGGTATCTGAGGACCATGAAGGAGATGAGGGCTCATGAATTTTAGGGAGCTTTCGGAAAGGGCCCTTAAATTCAGGGAGGAGCGGAGATGGGGGAAATACCATACGCCTAAGAATCTTGCCATCTCCCTTGCCGTGGAGCTTGGAGAGCTGCTGGAGCACTTTCAGTGGAAAACAAATGGGGAGATAGTTGAGGCCGTTAAAGACCCGGGCAAAAGAGAAGCGATAGCAGACGAAATGGCCGATGTGGTTATCTACCTTGCCCTCCTCGCCCACGAACTTGGCATAGACCTTGATGGTGCTGTGGAGAGAAAGCTGAGGAAGAACGAGAAAAAGTATCCAGTGAACACCGTTCTGGTGGAGGAAATAGCAAAAGAGCTGGGAGGTGAGATAATATATGTCGGGAAAGAAGTTAAAAGCGTTTCACAGGTTGAGAGGCTCCTCGGTGTAAAACCCTCACATGTAATCAAATCCCTGCTCTTTATCGCGGATGATGGTCCGCTCCTCGTCATAGTTGATGGGGAATCGAGGGCAAGTCTGAAAAAACTTGAAAAGCTCTTTGGAGATGTGAGGATGGCAAAGCCTGCCGAGGTGAAGGCGATAACCGGCTACGCGGTGGGCGGAGTCCCTCCGGTCGGTGTTCCGGTAAGAACAGTGGTGGATAGGCGTGTTCTTGAGAGGGATGTCGTCATAGGGGGCGGCGGAAGGATAGACAGGCTCATAAGGATTAAACCCGGGAAAATCGTGGAGTTTCAGAAGGCAGAGGTTTTAGATATTGCTGAATAGGGATTTCAACCTTTTGATTTCGTCCCCATTCATCCTGTTCCTCTCCCACCTTTCCTTCAGGTTCAGGTTTTCATCCTCAAGATCAAGGACAGCTTTTCTAACCCCTCCGCGGGGATTTTTGCTGTCTCCCTCCCAACGCGGAATCACGTGGAGGTGAATGTGCGGAACGGTCTGGCCGGCCGCTCTTCCGAGGTTGATGCCGATGTTGAAGCCGTCGGGATTCAGGGCTTCTCCGAGATTTTTCATGGCGATTTCGGCACCCTTCAGAAGGGCGGCCTTTTCTTCTCCACTCAGCTCCCACCAGCTTTCAACGTGCCTCCGCGGGACAACGAGCAGATGTCCCCTGTTAGCTGGATATGAATCAATCAGGATTCGGATCAGGGAGTTTTCATAGAGCAGAAGCTCTTCCTCTGGCTCGCAGAATGGACACTTCATCTGGAACACCAAAATCTTAAATGCCCTTCGGGATAAAAATCTGATGGTGATGGGATGGAGAGCGAGGAAAAAATAGAGGTGCTCAAGCGGGAGTACATGAAATACATGAGGATTGGCTTGATACTGATGCTCATAGCCTTCCTTCTGATGATATTCAAACCGTTCTCCCCAGTTGCGTCTTATATTACAGCCATTGTTATATTTCTGCTGGCATTTCTGCCCCTTGAAATGGCCCGGCGGATTTCCCACAGGATGGCACTCCTGGCGTTCAGGGAGATGCCCTGAGTGTGATTGGGCACACCGCAGTTATACCAGCAGTATTGGGGGAAGGATAGAAAAACTTAATTAGTGCCCCTCAAGATTTTAATAGCGGAGGGTATATAAAGGAAGTACGGAAATTAGGATTAATTACGATAACTTATGAGGTGATGTAAAATGGCGTTTGTACCACCGCAGGCAGGTTATGACAGGGCCATAACGGTCTTCAGCCCTGATGGCAGGCTTTTCCAGGTGCAGTATGCAAGAGAGGCTGTTAAGAGGGGTGCAACTGCCGTCGGGGTTAAGTGTGCGGAGGGTGTTGTTCTGGCTGTAGAAAAGAGGGTAACGAGCCGTTTGATTGAACCCGAAAGCTATGAAAAAATCTTTCAGATAGACGACCATATAGCGGCTGCATCGAGCGGCATAATAGCGGATGCAAGGGTTCTCGTTGATAGAGCCCGCCTGGAGGCTCAAATCTACCGTCTGACCTACGGCGAACCCGTTCCGCTCACCGTTCTGGTGAAGAAGATATGCGACCTCAAGCAGGCCCACACCCAGTACGGCGGTGTGAGGCCCTTCGGTGCCGCTCTGCTCATGGCGGGCGTCAATGAAAAGCCCGAGCTCTTTGAGACCGATCCAAGCGGAGCTTACTTCGAGTGGAAGGCCGTTGCAATAGGCAGCGGCAGAAACACCGCAATGGCAATCTTTGAGGAAAAATACCGGGATGATATGGGTCTGGACGATGCCATCAGGCTTGCAGTGTTTGCCCTTGCAAAGACCATGGAAACACCGTCCCCCGAGAACATCGAGGTGGCGGTAATAACCGTGAAGGACAAGAAATTCAAAAAGATAAGCAGTGAAGAGGTTGCCAGCTGTCTGGAAACGGCTCTGGCGGAGATGGAGAGGGAGGAAGTCGAGGAAAAGGGCGAGGACTACAGCGAACTTGACAGCCACTACTGAGGTGATGGGGATGCCAATCAGCGTCGACAAAGCAGTGATAGCTCGGTTGAAGACACATGGCGAGACGTTTGAGATACTCGTCGACCCCTATCTTGCCAGGGACTACAAAGAGGGCAGGGAAGTGGAGATTGAGGAGATTCTTGCGGCACCCTATGTTTTTAAGGACGCCCACAAGGGTGATAAGGCCAGCGAGCATGAGATGGAGAAGATTTTTGGCACAAGCGACCCCTATGAAGTTGCGAAGATAATACTGAAAAAAGGTGAGGTGCAGCTCACCCAGCAGCAGAGAAGGGAGATGCTTGAGGACAAGAAGAGGCAGATTGCGACAATAATCCACAGGCATGCCGTTGACCCGAGAACGGGCTATCCCCATCCTGTTGATAGAATTCTCCGTGCAATGGAGGAAGCAGGGGTTCATGTTGACATATTCAGGGATGCCGAAGCCCAGGTGCCTCCCATAATTAAAAGTCTGAGGAGGCTGCTTCCGCTTAAAATCGAAATGAAGGTAATAGCCGTTAAGATACCGGGAGATTACGTTGGCAGGGCATACGGAGAGGTCAGGAAGTTCGGAAACATAAAGCGGGAGGAATGGGCCAGCGACGGCTCATGGATGTTCCTTATTGAAATTCCCGGTGGTGTTGAGGAGGAATTTTATGAAAAGCTTAATGCCCTTACCAAGGGCAATGTTGTAACTAAACTTGTAGAGAGGAAGGGACTATGAGAAGGGTTTTTGTAAAAAATCGGGATTTGGTGGTTCCAGGAACGCTTTTGGCCCAGGGGCCATTCAAAAACGGAAGAGGGACTTTCAAGGAAGGAAACAGGGTTTATTCAACGGTGGTAGGGCTTGTTGAGGTTAGAAACGACTTTATCCGGGTAATACCCCTCGAAGGACCTTATATCCCCGAAGTCGGGGACAACGTAATCGGGAAGATTGTTGACGTCAGGTTCTCAAACTGGACAGTGGACATAGGGGCGCCCTATCAAGCGGGGCTGAGGGTTCAGGATGCTGTTGAGGAGAAGATAGACCTCGTAAAGACGGACCTCAGGAAGATATTCGATATCGGGGACATAATCTATGCCAGGGTGAAGGCGTTCAACGAGGTGAATCAAATAGACCTCACAACGAGGGGCATGCCATTCAACGGCGGGCCGCTGAGGGGAGGCCAGATAGTCGAGATTACCCCCTCAAAGGTGCCCCGCCTCATAGGCAAGGGAGGATCAATGATAAACATGATCAAAAAGCTAACGAATACGAGGATAATAGTTGGACAGAACGGCTGGGTATGGGTGAACGGAAAGAAGGAGGAGCTTGAGAAGCTCGCAATTGAGGCCATCTTGAAGGTCAACAGGGAAAGCCACACCCAGGGACTGACCGACAGGGTCAAGGCTTTTCTCCTTGAGAGACTGAACGAGCTGAAGGAGCAGGGGGTTATTGAAGAAGTACCCAAGTTTGAGGAAGGTGGAGGAAGATGATGGGAAAGCCCGAGGATATTGTACTGCTCGATGAAAATGGTTACAGGATAGATGGCAGAAAGAAGTATGAACTCAGGAAGATTCATATGGAAGTTGGAGTATTAAAAAATGCTGATGGTTCTGCTTACGTGGAATGGGGAAAGAACAAAATTCTGGCTGCCGTTTACGGTCCGAGGGAGATACATCCCAAGCACCTCCAGAGGCCTGACAGGGCGATACTCCGTGTAAGATACAACATGGCTCCATTCAGCGTGGAGGAGAGGAAAAAGCCCGGGCCTGACAGGAGAAGCGTGGAGATCAGCAAGGTCATAAGGGGGGCCCTTGAGCCAGCCCTCATCCTGCAGCTCTTCCCGAGGACTGCGGTGGATGTGTTCATTGAGGTTCTCCAGGCAGATGCAGGGACGAGGGTGGCGGGCATTGCAGCGGCATCCCTTGCATTGGCTGATGCGGGAATCCCGATGAAAGACCTCGTTGCCGCATGCGCCGCAGGCAAGATTGAGGGCGAGATAGTCCTTGACCTGAACAAGGAGGAGGACAACTACGGGGAGGCTGATGTCCCTGTTGCAATAATGCCCCTCAAGAACGACATAACCCTTCTTCAGATGGATGGATACCTGACAAAGGAGGAGTTCAACGAGGCCATCAAGCTCGCCATAAAGGGTGCCAAGGCGGTCTATCAGAAGCAGAGGGAGGCGCTCAGGGATAAATATCTCAGGATAGCCCAGGAGGTAGGTGAGTGAAAATGGAGGTTATGGCATCAATTATGAGGGATCACATCA
>JALSON010000353.1 GCA_026986455.1 Thermococcaceae archaeon
ATTTTGTGGGTATCCTCGATGCCGATGTCCACGGCCCCAACATAGCCAAGATGCTCGGGGTCGAAAAGGCGGAGGTTCTTGCAGAGAAGCTTGAAGATGGCCGTTTTGAGATGATTCCGCCGGTGAATGACTTCATGGGGCAGACCACCCCCGTAAAGGTCATGAGCATGGGATTTCTCGTGGGAGAAGACCAGCCCATCATCTGGCGCGGGGCGCTCGTAACGAAGGCCATCAAGCAGCTCCTCGGCGATGTGAAGTGGGGCAGCCTTGACTTCATGATAGTCGATTTCCCTCCGGGGACGGGGGACGAAATCCTCACGGTTGTGCAGAGCCTGAAGCTCGATGCTGCCATAATAGTTACAACCCCTCAGGAGGTCGCTCTGCTCGACACTGGGAAGGCAGTGAACATGATGAAGCAGATGGAGATTCCCTACATAGCAGTCGTCGAGAACATGAGCTACCTCATCTGCCCCCACTGCGGTGGCAAGATAGACCTCTTCGGGGAAGGCGGCGGTGAAAAGCTCGCCCAGAAGGAGGGCGTCGACTTCCTCGGCAAGATACCGATTGACCTCAAGGCGAGGGAGGCGAGCGATTCCGGGATACCCATAGTCCTCTACGAGGACACACCGGCGGCAAAGGCCATCATGGGAATAGTTGACAAGCTCACCGCGAAGCTTGAGGATTGAAGAAGCCGGAAAATAAGGATTCCCCCCGCTTTTATTTTCATCCTCTGGAAACCCGGCTGCATTAAATTTTTAACTTCTCCTGACAATCCACCAGAGAGGGAGACAATGAGAAAGCTGTTGACCCTTATGCTGCTGCTCATGTTCTTTATTCCCCTTGTATCCGCTCAGGATATGAGCTACTACCCTGACAGGGATGCCTTTAATCACTTTCTTAACTCCGGCTCATCCTACACCGTCATTCCCGGAACCTCAAAGTTTTCGGTGAGCTGGGCACATTACATAGACAGCAAGCTCTCCAGGTTCAAAAAGAAGGGCACTGACGTCACAGTGCTTGTCGGCAATGTGCGCGAGAACCCAGAGATGAAAAAGCTCTGGCACCTGACCAACCTTTCCCCCGAGAAATCCCTGGAGCCGATGGTTATCGTGGCGGGGAGATACATCTTCATAACCGGAAGGGAGGACAACATATACCTGACTGAGAAGGCTTTCTCGGGTATGTACAGGTTTACTCCAAGAGAAAAATGGATTGAGATTCTTATCTTCCTCCTGATCGTGATTATCTTCGCCTATGCACTGGGGAGAAGCGGCTATTCCGGAATCTTCTACCTAATCTCAGCCTTCCTCTTTGCGGTGTGGATGGTCAACTCAAGGCCATTTCCCCTGAGCCCAGATGCCCTCCCCCTATTCGGGAGGAGTGTTGAATTTGCCTATTTTGGAGGCCTTTCCGCGCCCTCCGTGATGCTGGTCGGCTCATGGTTCAAACTGCTCTCCCCCACGGAGGAGGCATTTTCGATTCTCCAGGCCACGTGCATCCTCCTGATAATCTCCTTCCTCTACTATCTCGCTCCAAAGAGGCACCGTGAATACGGCTTCATACTCTCGGGGCTGGTCTTTGCATCCCCGACGTTCAGGTCATACCTGACCACAATAAACGCATATTCCCTCCCGATTCTTATCTTTATCCTGACCCTCGCGGTTGCCCTCAACTTCACCTTCGATCCTCAGAGGCTCACGGCTTTTTGCGAGACCCTGCTGCTCGCACTGCTCACCGTGGCACTGGTGTATTTTGTGCCGTGGTTTCTCTTCCTGCCGGCGGCCTTTATAATGGCGTTTCCCAAGAGGTACGTCAGGAACTACATCTACCTGCTGCTTTCGGGCATTGGAATCCTGGCAGTGTATGTCTACTCCCCCTTCTCCCTGAGCCTGCCGGTGCAGCTTCCCGCAGATGGAGTCTCAGCCCTCATGACGCTTTTTAAAGAAAGCGCAATCCAGCTGGTTCTGATAATATACCTCTCCATCGGCTTCATCAGGGGGGGAATAAGAAAAACAAAGGGGCAGATCCCGTTTCTGGTTATACTGCTGGTCATATACCTGTACATCACCCTGTGGAATCCCCGGCTCCTCCCCTTTGACTACATCCTCATATCCGCGCTTCCGGTGCGGATGCTCTCAAGGCTCACCCCTCAAACCTGAAACTTAACAGCCCCGATAACGGCAGGTTTTATCAGCGGGCCTATCTCCTTGATGATGCCCGGCGCATGGGTTCCTTTTTTGAGGATCAGGAGGGTTTCCATAAGGCCGAGCTCCTCCAGTCTCTTAACGTCCCTTCCATGACCGGTCTTTATGAGCGCTTCTTCGATCCTCTCGCTCACAGTTCCTGCGATGAACAGCTTGTCGTGGCCGTCACTCAGCCATTTCTTGATAGTTCTCAGCTGCTTCTCTGAAAACTCTGCCTCAACACTCCTTGTCCCAAATTCAACCTTTTCAAGCCGGATTTCAACGGGAAGATAGTCCACCCATCCAAACTCCTTTATCATGCGTCTCACGGGCATTTCGCCGAATGTTCTCTTCAGGTAGTATAGGGGCAGGAGTGCATCCTTGGGAGACGGAGAAAAAATCCCTATATCCACATACGCACCGTATCCCATCTTCCCGAGGTCTGTAAAGCGACCTCTGTAGGTCTCCTCCTCACTGATACGGCTCAGTTTGTAGGGCACCTCTCCGAATTCCTCCCTGATGAGGTTGGCAGATATCTCCTCATCCTCTCCCCCAATGCTAACCTTAACCCACTGCTTCTTTGTAACGGAAAGCTTCCATTCAACTTCAAGCTCCCCGATTAGGGATTTCAGCTTTCTGCTGAGTTTTTCAAAACCGCTCCTGTCTCCATAAACCTTCTCCAAAATAACAATATCGCTCATTTTTCTCATCCCCGAAGTTCATAAACCAGCCATTCACTCTTTCTTCTTTGTTCTCCTCTTTCTCGGCTTCTTCCTGAGTCCGAGCTCCACCTCAAGCTCTTCTATGCGCTTCCTCAGCTCGGCAACGATTTCGGTGTTGTCGTACTGCATGAGCATCTGGCCGCATATGGGGCACTGAAACTCGTATTCCATGGCCTCATCAAAGGTTAGCTTTGGATGTCCCGGGGTGCCGCAGTGGTAGTAAATCTCACTCGTCTCCTCTTCGAGCATCTGCTTCAGCTTGTTGAGCTCTGCCATCTTCTTTGCCCTCAGTATCTCGGGCAGCCTTCTGGTCTCAAGATGCCAGTAATAGTAGTACCACCCGGTTTCCTTGTCCCTGGTTCTCCTGAACTCAGCAAGCTGGTTGTCGTAGAATATGTACAGAATCTTCCTCACGGTGTTGACCCTGATGCCCGTGAGTTCGGCCAGTTCCTCGTCAGTTGCCTCCCCTTTCTTCTCCAGAGCTTTGATTACCTCAACAGCTTCCTCGCCTGCAATGTCCATTGCGAGCTCAAGGAGTTCTTTGTTCTTCCTTCTGGCCATAATAACAAACCTCCAGAACCATTTCAGCCTGCTAATTTGAGTGCGCTGAAGTGCTTCAATAATACTCTATGTTCCTAAGGTTATATATAGGTTTTTGTCAAAATATGGGGGACAATGAACAGAAAAGTCCATCATACTAATCGGTGAAATACTCCTTCAGAAGCTCCTTCGCGGAGGGTTTGTAAAGCTCAATAACCTCTATGTCCTCAATAACATTCCCCTCCCTGACTTTGAGCTTCACCTTGCCCCCGTAGACCTGAAGGTCCAGAAGACCATAAACAGCGTCCTCAGCTTCCAGGGGGCTCTTGAACTTCATTATATACTCGCCGCTCTCATCTATGAGCTTTACCCAGTATTCGTTCTTCCTCCTGAAGGGCCGGGTAATTTTTGGTTTGAATCTGTCGAGAGTGATTTCCAAGGAAGCCACCTCCAGTGATGACTAAAAGTTTTCAATCGTTCTAAACTTTTTAGATTACCATCTTTTAAGGATTTCTGAGGCGCTGAAGTTTAAGAACTTAACGATGCTCCCGCCATTAACACGATATGTGAAAAAATTTATATGGCTTTTATCGAGTAAAATAACGGTGGTAGAGTGAAGGCCATTGAAGTTAGGGAGCTCAGAAAAAGCTATCCCAAGAAGATTCCCCTTCCCTTCAGAAAAGTCCAGTGGGTTGAAGCTGTTAGGGGAATCAGCTTTGAAGTCAGGAGGGGTGAGCTATTTGGCCTTCTCGGACCCAACGGTGCCGGAAAGACCACCACAATAAAGATGCTCACAACTCTCCTGGAGCCAAGCGGAGGGACGGCAGCAGTTCTTGGTCATGACATTCGCAGAGATGCGAGGGAAATCAGAAAACGGATAAACCTCGTTGCCGAGGGAGAGAGAACGCTCTACTGGCGCCTGTCGGCGTATGAAAACCTGAAGTATTTTGCGAGGATTTACTACGTTCCCAAGAGCGAGGAAAAGGAGAGGATTGAAGGGCTTTTAAAGCTCGTGGGGCTCTGGGAGAGGAGGGATGACCTGATAATGAACTACTCCAGGGGAATGAAGCAGAGGCTGGCCATAGCAAAAGCCCTGATAAACGACCCTGAAGTCCTCTTTCTTGATGAGCCCACACTGGGCCTCGATGTCCAGAGCGCTCTATTTGTGAGGGAGTTCATAAGAAAGCTCGTTGATGAGCAGAAGAAGACCGTTCTCCTGACAACACACTACCTGGGTGAAGCTGAGGAGCTCTGCGACAGGATTGCAATAATCGACCACGGCAGGATAATCGCCCTCGATACCCCCGAGGGACTAAAAAGGCTCGTAAAGGGTGAGGATGCGGTTGAGATAAAAGTGAGAGATTTTCCGGCCGAGAAGCTGGAGAAATTTCCATGGAAGCTCGCGGTGGTGAAGGAGAACACTGAGAGGGGAACGGTAACGCTCAGAGGGCAGGTTGACGAAGATGATCTGCCGAAGGTTGTTGAGCTACTGGTAAAGAGCGGTTCGAGGATTCTGAGCGTTGAACAGAAGGAGCCGACGCTTGAAGATGTTTTTATAAAGCTCACGGGCAGGGACTGAGGGATTGAAATGGCCATTATTGCCGTAATCGAAAAGGAGTTCAGGATGTTCTTCCGCTACCCCCTCAGGGTTTTCAGCTCAATCCTGGTTGGTATTGTCTTCCTTCTTCAGTTCGTCTTCTTCGGGCAGGCCGTGCTCGGGGGGAGATACTCCCAGCTCCTTGCATCTTCAACGGGAATCGGGGATTATCCCACATATGCGCTGGTGGGCTACGTCCTCTGGTGGCTGTCCGTTTCCCCCATGGAGGCATATGTCTGGGGAATCAGGAGGGAGCTTCAGAGGGGCACATTTGAGACCAACATAGCGGCTCCGGTGAGAATTACCGAACTTCTCCTCGGCATTGCCCTGAGCTGGCTCATCATGGATTCCCTGCTGATGACGGTGGTCTTTGCATTCGGTGCCCTAATTTTCCACATTTCCATAACATTCTCCATTCTCCTGAAGTCCCTGCCGGTACTGATGCTCTCCTTCCTCGCCTTCCTTGGCTTCGGCTTCATCTTCGCAGGGCTGGTGATGATGCTCAAGCATATAGGGCCTTTTGCTCAGATTTTTGAATTTTCGATGCTCTTCTTTTCCGGAATTTTCTTTCCGCTTGGGGTAATGCCCGGAATAGTGGTGGAGTTCTCAAAGATTCTTCCCCTGACCCACTCCGTATCTGCCATAAGGGGAATCTTCATCGGGAAAAGCTATTCGGAAATTGCTCCCTCCATAACCTGGCTCATTCTTTTAGTCTTCGTTTACTGGCTGATTGGTTACGCCATCTTCCGCTGGGCAGAGAGGGTAACGCGGGTGATGGGATATGGTGGTTACTGAGGAGCTGAGAGCACTGTACGGGGTTGCCGTTAAAAGCTGGCGAATCTTCCTGAGCTACAGACTGTGGATGATAAGCGATATAATGCTCGGCTTCTTCTTTGTGGGACAGGCCCTGCTCATAGGGATCGGTCTGACCGGGCAGAGAAACTCCCCCTCACTGCAGAGGATAACAGGCTATTCTGACTACCTGACATTTGCCGTCCTGGGCTTCATGGTTCTCGGCTTTGGTCTGACATTCCTGAGCGGCTTTGTATGGAGTGTTGTCGATGAGCTCTATGCGGGAACCCTCGAATACTCATTTGCCTCGCCAATGAGGAGGATAACCTTCTTCCTGGGCAATGTTCTGGTTAGAATACTCCTTTCCTTCCTTTATATGGCGGTTTATGTGCCCCTCTTCATTCTCATTTTTGGAGTCCATATAAATCCCCTCGGTTTTCTAAGAGGGCTTCCCGTGCTCCTAATTGGAACCGTGGGGATGATAGGCCTTGGAATGACTGCGGCCGGAATTGTGCTCTATCTAAAAGACCCCGGACCGTTCATAAATATCCTTGAGATGCTCGTGTTTGCTCTGAGCGGGGCAATGTATCCTGTGAGCATTCTGCCAAAGCCCCTCCAGCTCCTGGCCAACGCAATGCCCTATGCTCCAACGAGCGAGGCTGTGAGAAAAGTCGTGGCTTTCGGATACTCAAATGCACTGGGAGAGATAGGCTATCTCATCCTCATATCGCTGGTCTATTCCATATCCGGCTATCTGGCATACAGATGGAGCGAGAGGCAGGCGAGAATCCTCGGCCTTAAGAGCTATTAGAACGGTAAACTGAGACCCAGCTCCCTGGCCTTTCGTTTTATCTCCTCAAGGGGGATTATGGCACTCCTCGCCCCGACCTTCTGGACGGTGAGATATGCAAGGAGCATCCCGAGCTTTGAGGCATCCCTCAAATTCCAGCCCCTGATAATCCCGTATATAAGCCCCGCATCAAAGGCATCTCCCGCCCCCGTGGAGTCCACAACCTCAGCGCTGAGCCCCCTGATCTCAAAGGATTCTCCGTTTTCGTCCCTAACCAGCGCCCCTCCCCCGTTCAGCGTTA
>JALSON010000354.1 GCA_026986455.1 Thermococcaceae archaeon
CAGGAGTGGATGTTATCATGATAACAGAAGAGCAAGAAGAATCAGATTTTGTTATCATGATAACCAAAAAGGTTTTATACTCATCCTAAGTTATCATGATAACAGGGGAGAAGTATGGTGGACCTCGACGAACTTAAAGCCAACGCCGGAGAATACCTTGAAGATGCAGACTATCTCTTTGACAAGGGACACTACAACTCGGCACTAAACCTCTACTTCAAAGCCCTCGTGGCAATCTGCGATTACATAATCCTCCGCGACACGGGGAAACTACCCCGCAACCACACCGAGCGCTTTAGAATCCTCCAGTCCAGCTATCCAGACATCTACGACATCGTGGACTTCCACTTCAACAGCTATCGGAAGGCTTACCTCATGAGGGCCACAAGAGAGTGGGTGGAGGTGTTGAGAAATGACGTCCACAACCTCTATTATGGGATCTAGCCTTTCCCACTTTTCCATTAATCTTGGTCAGCTCTTGGAGATAGCGAGAGATTTCATCAAAGACCACCCTGAAGTCTTTGATGTTGTCCTCTATGGTTCAGCGGTACTTGGAAAAGAACAACCAAACGACCTTGACCTCATGATATTAACGCGGGAACGGCTCAGTCCCCTAAAGCTCCGGGACATGATACTCGAACTTAAGAGAAAGCTCTCGCCGATAGTCCCCCGCGAGAAACTCGACATCAGGGCAGCGAGCCTCGAAGAGCTCTTCGACCCGAACAACCTCGCCAGCCTTGGAATCGTGGTGGAAGGATACTCCCTCACAAAAGAGAAGCCGCTGGCAGAGCTGATGAACGGAAAAGCCTACACCCTCTTCCGGTTCACGCTGGAAGGTCTTGAACGGAAGGACCGCGTGAGGTTTCAGTATAGCCTAAAGGGGAGGGATATGAAAAGCGGGCTCCTAAAAGAACTCGGCGGGGAACAATGGGGCGCATGGATTGTTGTGATTCCAGTGCAGCACACCTACCGCTTCAGAGAATTCCTGGAACTCTGGAACGTGAAATACGAGGCATTCACAATTCTAAAAGGGGCGGATTTGTTCTACAAAGTGTGAAGACAACAAAATAAAAAAATCAGCCGAAGAGGTCGCCTATGACCTCCACCACCCTGTACACTTTTATGACAACCTTCACCGCAAAAACTCTTAGAGTTCTCACGAACCCGACGCCGCTGTACCTTATCTCGCCCATCTTCAGGGCATTTGCCCCCGTGCTCACAGGGTCCTCCGAGCTTATGATCCTCCTCGCGACATCCTCGCTTGTCCACGCCCTCATCGTGGGCTCCGGAATTCCTCCCTCTGAAAACTCCGTTATATAGCCACCTTCCGTCGCGATGCCTATGTTGAGGGTGCTCCCGTTCTCAAGGGCTATCTCAAGGTCTATCCTCTCATTCCCGGCTATCCTTTTAAGGAAGCCGGGCAAATTCTCGGCGTTTTCGTTGTAAACCGGGACGTATTCCTTTAAAAGCTCAAAGAGCGTTTTTTCCTCGGGGAGCTCAACCACCTCGGCTTCAAGCTCGTTTATACCCCCTGTGCTAATTATAAGCCCCGTTATGGTGTACTCCATGAACTCCTCTGGGTCTCCTCTCCACTCTACTTCGATCAGGTTTTCCTCGCTTAAAAGTGCCTCATTAACGGGGTATACGAGCTCAAAGGCATCGAGGTCTGGCTCATCGTCGTAGGCAATTATGGGCTCAACGAAGGCGAGCTCAAGCATTTCTCCGTTCAGATAGAGTGCGATGTTTTCAAAGAACAAATCACCGTACTCCATCACCTCGGGGGTTGCCTCAACGAGTATGCTCACGTAGGGCCGGTTGTTCGGATCAAGCGCCATCATCTTTAGGAACTCCTCATCCAGGTCCCACGAGACCTGCTCTTGCCTCTTAGCCGTCCGCTTTGGAGGGATGGGCTGTCTTACGG
Source organism: Thermococcaceae archaeon (assembly GCA_026986455.1). Classification (GTDB taxonomy): domain Archaea; phylum Methanobacteriota_B; class Thermococci; order Thermococcales; family Thermococcaceae; genus Thermococcus. The sequence continues at coordinate 1,922 of JALSON010000354.1, forward strand.
GGTCAATTATGTCTTTGAGAATGGAGAGCTCTATCCTTTCCCTGTTCCCATGGTCGGAAACCCAGAACACGAGCTGCTCGTTTTTGTTCATCTTTTTACTCACGTTCACAATTGCCTCATAGAGGGCCTTCTTCGTTCCGGATCCGTCCACATAGCCGGGAACGTTTGTGCCGCCCGGCATCATCTTCCCGTTTCCGGCAAGGACTATTATGTCGGTGTCCGTAAAGCCGTGCTTTTTGAGGGCTTTGTACGCCCTATCAAGGTTGTTCCAGTGCCTTTTGCTATCCGCATCCCCCGCAAAGAGAATGGCGTGCTTGCTCTTCACGTCTGAACCGTCCGCTTTCTTTCCAATCTTTATGCTGTCGCCCTTCCCAATAGAGGTGTACTGCGGCCGCTCGATGTCTTTTTTCCACAGACCGTAAGGCCCCTTTATGTCATCCATTTCGGCCTTTCTGGCCAGCTCTTTCATTGTCGGGGCATCCTTACCCGTCCTCGCCAGCTCCTCCCCAACTTCCTTTGGGTAGAACCCTTCCGGTCTTTCAAACCCCTTCTTTTTAATCTTTGGAGAAGCGTTGGGATTATACCCATCAGCCAGGCCCCATGATGGCTCATCGTGTCTGGAAGCGCTCAAGAATGCCGCATCTCCAGTCCCCTTCAGCTCTTCTTTGAGGTCGTCAATCATTCCTCCGCCGAAACACTGGTTGAATATGAAGACCATGTTCGCGTAGCCTGTCCTGTTGGCTATCCACATATTTATCATGTTTGCAAGCTGCCAGTCGTAGATGTAACCTCCGGAGCTCGTCACGATGCTGCTCGCGTAACTCGGGAGCTGGTCGTAGAAGTAGGAACAGCTTTCAGAGTCGAGAATCGCCGGTGTTACCCTGACCTCTATGAGCGCCTTCCCCTTACCCAGCTTTATCTCATACCTCCCGGGCTTCGTGACTTTGATGGATCCCGAGCCGAGGGGCGTGTTTGAAAAGACGGTGTTGTACTCCTCCATGCTTATATCAACCGTAAGCTCGCTCACGGGGGAGCACTCTTTGTGGCTGTAAAGCAGCCTTTTGGGGATGTAGCCCATTCTCCCCTTCAGAGTGTCCCAGTCGTAATAAATCATATCAATTTTTCCTTCCCTCCGTGTATGGCCCTTGTGAGTTACCTTGTAACTTCCAATTATATCGGCGTAGCCGTTCAATCCATCATCCATATCTTCGTTAAGAGAGACTCCAAGAAGGTATACATTCACCTGAACCGCAGGCTGACCGGGCGGGTCAAAATGTGCCCCCACTGGAGAGACGACCATCATGAGAATGACCAGCACGGTCAGCAGCAAGGCTTTTCTCACCATCACCACATCCTCAGCTTTTCATAACTCAACTAAAGTCCCTAAATTGATTGGCTAAAATGGGAACTTCAGTTTAGTATATGTCAAAGTCGAGTGCCAAAGTTTATTAACATGCCGCCACATATCTGGGTAACGGGTGTTCCAATGCTCGGGTTTCAAAAGTCATTTCTCTTCGGAACCGCCACCTCGTCCTACCAGATAGAGGGCGACAACGTCTGGAGCGACTGGTGGTACTGGGCCGAAAAGGGAAAGCTCCCGCCGGCAGGAAAGGCCTGCAACTCCTGGGAGCTTTACGAAAAGGACATCGAGCTGATGGTGGAGCTGGGCTATAAAGCCTATCGCTTTTCTATCGAATGGGGTCGCATTTTTCCAGAGGAGGGAAGGCCAAACGAGGAGGCGTTAATGCGCTACCAGGGGATAATAGACCTGCTCAGAGAGAACGGGATTACCCCGATGCTCACACTCCACCACTTTACACTTCCAACGTGGTTCGCCCTTAAAGGCGGGTTCGAAAGGGAGGAGAACCTGGAACACTGGAGGAGCTACGTTGAGCTGATAGCCGACAACATCGAGGGCGTTGAGCTGGTGGCGACCTTTAACGAGCCGATGGTCTACGTGGTCGCTTCCTACATGGAAGGCATGTGGCCGCCCTTCAGAAGGAACCCTCTGAAGGCCGAGAAGGTCGCGGCAAACCTGATTCGTGCGCATGCCATCGCCTACGAGCTCCTCCGCGGGAAGTTCAGGGTGGGAATAGTGAAGAACCGCCCGCACTTCGTGCCGGCGAGCGATTCTGAGAGGGATAAAAAGGCAAGGGACGAGATAGACTACACCTTCAACCGCTCGCTCCTGGACGGAATCCTGAGCGGAGAGTTCAGAGGCTTCATGAGAACTTTCGACGTTCCGGCGAGCGGCCTCGAGTGGCTCGGGATGAACTACTACAACATCATGAAGGTCAAAGCGGTGAGGAACCCGCTCAAACGCTTCGCCGTCGAGGACGCCAACGTGAGCAGGAAGACCGACATGGGCTGGAGCATCTATCCGAGGGGCATCTATGAGGGGCTGAAGGCCTTTTCCGAATACGGAGTTCCCCTTTACATAACGGAGAACGGCATAGCGACGCTCGACGACGAATGGCGCGTCGAGTTCATAGTCCAGCACCTCCAGTACGTCCACAAAGCTTTGAGAGAGGGCATCGACGTGAGGGGCTACTTCCACTGGTCGCTGATAGACAACTACGAGTGGGCCGAGGGCTTCAGGCCGCGCTTTGGACTTGTGGAGGTGGACTACGATACCTTTGAGAGGAGGCCGAGGAGGAGCGCACACATCTACGGCGAAATCGCAAGGAAAGGGGCAATAAGTGACGAACTGATTGAGAGGTACGGCCTTGGAGAGGTTTAAGCCCTCATCCAGTCCTCAATCTCCTCCACATCACCCTTAGTGAACTGTGGCATCATGTCGAGGTGAGCCCTCATCAGCTCGGCCATGGCCCTCAGCCCAGCCTCGGCGTCGTGGACGACCGGGTCGAGGAGCACGGCCTTTATCACCTTCTCCACACTTCCTTCTGCCGCTGCCTCGGCCGATAACCGCTGTATCTCCGCCTGAACCCTGAGGGGAACTAAAGCCTCCCGCGGGAGCTCGACGCGGAGCGGCTTCACTCCCTTCGGCGATACCTCCGCTGGAACCTCTACTATCGTGCCTTCAGGCAGGTCGATGTAGCCCCTGTTGGGGACGTTTATGGCCTCCTGGAGCTTTTCTCTGCCCTCAAGTCCCTCCACGACGTTCATGGCAACGTCCGGGAACTTGACGAAGCGGTTGAAGGCGAACTTGGGGACGAGGCCGCGGAGGAACAGCCTCAAAAGCCTCCTGACCTCTTCGCCCTCCTTTCTCGTCCTCTCTATCCACCTCAGGCCTTTCTTTTCCGCTGGAATTAACGGCCACGCAAAGCTAAGGTACTCGCCTATGTGGTTGTCGTCCGGTGATGGAAGGAGGCCGTACGTCCTGTAGAGGAGCCGGGAGAGAGGCTCGAAGTCTGGTCTTCTCTTCAGCGCCTCGCTGAGCCTTGGGTATGCATCCTCACCCCCAATGCAAAGCTCCCTTATCCAGGTGAAGTGGTTTAGGCCGCCAGCAATGAAGCTTATCTCCCTCTCGTCGGCCTTCAGCAGGGGGGCTAACATCTCCTTCCTCTCAAGGTAGCCGGTGCAGAGGCCGTAAACGTTCTTTAGCTTTGTATAGTTTAGAACCGCATAGGTCACCCTCGGCTCAGGGTTGGAGTAGATAAACGTGTGCGCATCCCGGTTTATTTCCTCAATGACCCCGGCGATGCTTAAAACCAAGGGGACGACGCGCAGGGTGTGGGAGAGTCCACCTAAACCACCGTTCTCCCCGAGAACCTGCTTTATACCGTGCCTATGGGGAATCTCAAAATCCAGCTTCCAGCGTTTGTAGCGCTCCTTCTCAACCGAGATGACTGCATAATCGATACCAAAATTCTCAAGTTCCCGGATGTCCTGGAAAGTCCAAATTTTCAGCTCCTTCTTAAAAACTTTGCCAATTTTCCTCCCCACAGCTTCAATGAACTTCAGCCGCCCCGCATCCACATCAATGAGATAAACCTCCGCATCGGCCAGAACATCGCTTTTCGCCACCGTGTAGAGGGCCAGAGGGGTGAAGATGCTCCCCGCGCCGATGAAGGCTATCCTCATCAGAGCACCTCCGCAAAGGGCGTAATGTGGATGAGCATCTTCGGGAGGATTTTAAGTCCCTCCCCGTACATCGCATTTATTCTCTTGCCGTAGAACATGGCCAAGGATTTGAAGAAAACCTCCCACTGCTGCCAGTTTGCTTCGAACTGGCTTTTATGCTCCCTCAAAGCCCTGAGTTTGACCTCAAAGATGTCCGTTATGTCCTCAATGTAGTTGGGCCTCGCCGTGTAGTAAAGCCCGACCAGAGGGACATCGTGCGGCTTCAGGTCGCCCCTGTTTATATGGGGGAACGATGCGAAAAAAGCCGCTTCCATCGCCATGAGGCCGGCGTTTCGGTGGTCGGGATGAACCTCGTAGGGGAGCCATGGGTCTGGGGCCAAAACGATGTCGGGCCTTTCCTCTCTAATCGTGCTTATTATCCTGTTCCTCACTTCCCGGGAGTATGGAAGCTCCGTATCGCGATAATCGAGCCATACAAGCTTTTTCACGCCGATTATCCTTGCGGCCCTCGCCTGTTCCTCCTTCCTGATCTCAGCAAGGGTTTCAGGCTTCAGGCTTAGGTCGTGGCTCCCCATGGAGCCGTCGGTTAGCGTTAAGTAAGTTATATCCTTGCCTTCAAGGTAGAGCTTTGCAAGTATCCCCCCAATCGCTACTTCACAGTCATCCGGATGTGGCTGGACGCAGAGAACCTTTTTAACATCCCTAAAGGGGTCATTGAAGTCCATACCAAAGAACCTCTGTATAAGCGCCCTGAGGGCGTCAAGGTCGTCCAAACTCCCCAGCATCCTGTTAAGCATTTCAAAAGGCATCAT
>JALSON010000355.1 GCA_026986455.1 Thermococcaceae archaeon
GGTGGACTCGAGATCCACTGGGCGTGTGCCCGCCAGGGTTCAAATCCCTGCCCCGGCGCCAGACTGCCGAGCCCTCGCGGGTTTTCTATGTGGTCACGAGCGCTCCATCCTTCTCCACTATGACAGTGTGCTCGAACTGGGTAACGAGACCTCCCCGGATTTCCCTCAGGATGTTGTAGCTGTATATTGCCCCTGCTCTCTCAAGCTGAACCAGGGCAAGCTTCAGCTTGGCATCAGGCATCAGCGTCTGAAGCCAGCGGTATGCAAACGGGAGGCTGGAGTAGTTCGTCTTTATATGGTTCAGAAGTTTTCTCGCCTGGGGCATCCTCACCGGCTTGTTTTTAATGAACATGTAGATCAGCGCAGGGGGCACTTCTATGACCTGCCCCGCTCCCGTGGTCGCAAAGGGCTCTATGGCAAACACATCCCCCTCCCTCAGCACATACGTGTCGGCGGCCCTGTAGACATTGGGAACCGATATTCCTGCATGGAGTTTGTAGCGCTCTATTTTATGGCCGCTCAGGTTCACTATGGGGTTGAAGCCCATGCCCCTTATCGTCTCTTCTATCGCCCTGCTGATTTCCCTGATCTCAATTCCAGCCCTGATTGTCGCTATGGCGTTTTCGAGGGCTTCTCTTGAGGCTTCCATGAGGTCATCCTCATCCATGCCCACCCTGATGGTTAGCGCTGTATCCGCTATATATCCCTCCACATGAACCCCGATATCAATTTTCAGATAATCTCCCTCTCTGAGTGCTGTGCTGTCCCCTCTGTATGGGGTGTAATGAGCGGCAATCTCATTTATTGAGAGGTTGCACGGGAAGGCGGGCTTTCCGCCGAGCTCAGCTATACGGTTTTCCACAAACTCCGCAACCTCATAAAGTGATACTCCGGGTTTAACGAGCTTCACAACCTCGGATTTAACTTTTTTCGCAATTTCCCCTGCCCGGAGAAGCAGTTCCATCTCATCCGGCATCATCACCACCAAAAAAGTAATGCATCCTTCCTTTATAGTGTTTCCGCTGCTCTGGATAAACTGGGAACTGATGCCGGCAGGTGGAGAAACAATTCCAAACATGCTCCTCTCACTCGAAAACCTTTTATTTCCCAAGGGGGTTCTACCTCTGTGGTGGGGCAATGCTAAAGCTCAGAAAATACATAAACATCTCCGATGACCTTTTTGTTGTAAAAAACCTCATAGGAGCAATCCTTCAGGGTATAGGCCTCGCCTATCTCGTACCCGGACTTCTCGTGTGGGTCTACCGGGGTGAGATGAGGTACATATACTATTTTGCAGTCCCCGGATTCATCAGCATACTCCTCGGGGCCTGGATGGGAAGGCATATAGGAAAAATCGAGGATGTTAATCTCAGGCAGGCGATGGTTTCTGCAGCTTTTGTATGGCTCTTTGCGTCCCTGATAAGCGTTGTTCCCTTCGTGTATATCGCCAGGATGAGCTTCCTCGACTCATATTTTGAGAGCATGTCTGCATGGACCGGAACCGGCCTGACCATGATGAGCCATCTGGAGAGCTACCCCCATATCATCCTCTTCTGGCGTGCCTGGATGCAGTGGCTCGGCGGCATCGGCATTGTCCTCGTGGCACTGACCGTTCTTATCCGGCCGGGAGTGGCGGCAGCCCGTCTGTACAAAGCAGAGGCAAGAAGCGAGAGGATAATGCCCAATCTGGTCAACACCGCAAAGATTATCTTTGAGATATACTTCATCCTGACCCTCGTCGGTGTTTACCTCTACTATATAAACGGGATGTCGCTTTTCGACGCATTTATACACTCAATGACGGGTCTCGGAACCGGTGGTATGAGCTCCCATGACCTGAGCATAGGCTACTTCAACAGCCTCAGCATAGAGGCGGTTACAATTTTTCTCATGATAATGGGTGCCACAAACTTCACAGTGCATTACCGCATGTTTAAAGAACGCTCCCTTGGAAGATTCTTCAGGGATATTCAGGTCAGATACCTGTTCTTTTTCCTGATTCCAACGATAATACTCATCGCATACAGTCTGATGCAGATAAACATGTCAGTCGGGAGGGCCTTCAGGGAAGCCATCTTCCATTCCGTCTCAGCGATAACATGTACCGGATTCGGGATTGACAATCTAGCAAAATACCCCGAACTCGCCAAGTTCATGCTCGGGTTTTTGATGGTGATTGGAGGGGGCGCAGGAAGCACAGCGGGCGGCATAAAGCTGATCAGGGTTACGCTTATGTACGAAAGCCTTAAATGGACAATTGAACAGGCCATCCTGCCCAAAGGAGCCGTTATCAAGAGGAAGGTCGGGGATTACATATTCTCGGACGAGGAAATTCAGGAGGTGCTCAGCTTCACTATGACGTATTTCGCATTCCTCCTGTTCGGAACAATCTGGCTGATGGTCAGGCTGAGAACGTCCCTCGTGAATGCATTCTTTGAGGTTGCATCCGCCCAGGGGAATGTGGGACTGAGCGTCGGGATAACCTCTCCCTCACTGCCGGCTGATGTTAAAGTGCTCCTGATACTCCACATGTGGATAGGGAGGCTTGAGATATTCTCAACGCTGGTTTTCATTGTGAGTGCATTCCTGATCGTGCCAAGACTGGTGGAAAGAAAATGATAGTGGTGGAAACCGAAGACCTGAGCTTCAAATACCGGAGGGCAGAGGAGTATGCAATAAAAAACATAAACCTGAAGGTTAGAAAAGGGGAGTTTCTCGGGATTTTGGGGGCAAGCGGAAGCGGCAAATCAACACTGTGCCTTACACTGAACGGCATCATCCCCAATTCAATAAAAGGGAAGTTTGAGGGAAATGTCTATGTGAAAGGGGTAAGCACGCGTGAGGTTTCCCCTGCAAAGCTCTCCACGACTGTTGGTCTCGTCCTCCAGAATCCGGAGTCCCAGCTCTTCAACATGACCGTCGAAGAGGAGATAGCATTCGGGCTTGAAAACCTCGGAATCGAGGCTGATGAGATAAGGAGGAGGATAAACTGGGCCCTCAAGATTACGGGGCTTCAGGGTCTCGAGAATGAATTTCCCCCGAATCTGAGCGGAGGACAGAAGCAGCGCCTTGCCATAGCGAGTGTTCTGGCAATGAGGCCGGAGATTATAGTACTCGATGAGCCGACCGCCCAGCTCGACCCGATTGGCAGGGAGCAGGTTCTCAGCCTGATTACCCTGCTGAACAAGGAACAGGGCATTACAATAATTCTGGTTGAGCACAACACGGATTACATGCTGAGCTTTGCGGACAGGGTCATCGTCATGGATCGCGGGGAGATTATCATGGAAGGAAAACCGGAGGAGGTTTTTGAAGAGGCGGAACTTTTGAAAAGCCTTGGAATCAGGCTGCCTGCAAGCATAAAGATCGGGGCCGAGCTTAAACGGAGGGGCATTCTTGAGAAAGCTGCCATGACTGAAGAAGAGCTTATTGAGGCCCTGAAAAATCGGCTGTGAGTGATTTTTCCTCTGTTATTGTGTACTTCAAATCACTCAGCTTCAGAAACATTTCAAATCTGAGCACGGGATTCTCAATTTCCTCCACGATTTTGAAGGCAGTATCGAGAAGCCTGAGGGCCTTTTCCTGATCCCTGCTGGCCTCAATGGATGCCATGTAGTAGAGGGCATTCGCCCTGTGGAACCGGCTTTCTATGTGCTGCAGGGTGACCTCGGCCTTTTCCAACTCTCCTGAAGCGTAGAACATCACCGCGAGCTGGGAGAGAATCAGATCAAGCTTCTTCCGGTTCCTGACGAGGTTCATGGCATATGCCGCCTTTGTTAGGATTCCGCTGTCTATCAGGGTTTTCACAATCTCAACCGTGATGTCGTCGTCCCCAAGTTCGGTAGCAATGTTAAGTGCCGTCTTCAGTGCAAAATCACTTTTCAGGTTCTCATCCAGCATATAGAATGCCACGGAGATATCCGCAAAGGCAAGGGCCTTCAGCCTGAGGTTTGTAATCCCGTTGGCTATTGGGATAAGGCTCTCAACGTAGCCCACCATGGCCTTCCGGAGATCCTCCTTCAGCTTCCCCTCTCTCTGAAGTTCCTTTATTGCAGCCAAGATACCCCGGACAAATACCCTGAGGCCCAGAAACATGTTGGGAACCAGCTTAACCCGGTCAAGCTCCTTCAGGGCTTCCTTAAACTCCCACTGATTAACAAGTTCCTCGATAACCTCAATCCTGTCACTATCCCTTTCCGGTTCCTTCTCTGGTTCAAACAGTTCATCGATCTTGCCCATCGTTCATGCCCCTCTGGAGAAGGAGTTCAAGGTAGGATCTCCTCTCAAATTTCCTTACTCCCAGATCCAGCAGCATTTTTTTAAGGTTCTCAACCTCCTGATCTATGCTAACGTCTCCCCCTGCGAGCTTTTCAATCTCAATGAACTTACCCAGACCCTCAACTTCGTCAAGGGTTATCGTTATGCCCTTCTCCACATAGTACTTTTCCCGGGTCTTTTCAACGGAAATCACCTCCCTGAATCCGAGGCTGTGGAGAATATCGATGTATGCATCCACATCGTTTATGGGAACCTCTATTTCCCTCCGGGTTTTTGAGATTCTGTCAAGCTTCGGCCCCTTGTAGGTAAGAAATGCCTCAAAATGACCGTTGAATTTTTTAATCCTTATCCTGAGGGCTTCATCTGTTTCAGCGAAATCCCTGCACGGGTGCTGGAAGTATAGGTCTTCCTGCCTCTCCTTTCTCATGAACTCAAACCTTTCGCGCACCCTTTCAAAAATCCTGTCATCCGCATATCCCTTCAGTTCAATCTCTATCATCTCAGCATCTCCTCCAGTTTTTTCCGGCATGAAGTGCAGTAATCCCTCCCCTTGAGATCGGTATCAAGAATGGAATTTGAAAAATGCATAACACATTTCGGGTCAGGACAGTGAGTCAGTCCGAAAACATGCCCGAGCTCGTGCATGGCCTCCTTTACAGCCCTCTCCTTCAGGAGATTCCTGTCCCCGGGTTCCCCATAGAACTCGGGTCTCAACCTGTGCAGCGAGATTACCGCGGTTCTGAAGTAGGGATGTGCCAGGCCAAAGATGAAATTCATACCCTCCTCATAGAGGTCAGCATCCGTAATTCCCAGAACGGCCGCAGCCCTCCTGAGACCGCTGAGACCCAGAATAAATGTCCTCCCGAGGAACTGCCTCCTGGTCTCATTGTAGCCATCCATGAAAGGCCGGATGTCAATTTTATGCAGAATCCTCACAGACAGCCCGAACCCTGAATAAAAGTCCCCAACATAAGCCGCCACTGCTCTTAGGACACTTCTCTCCACGAACTGCATCTCCACAGGGACTATCAGAATCTCCCCCATATGCCTCAGATGAATTATGTAAAAAGAAAAGATAAACTTTCCTCTCACGGGGTTAAGTCCATGGGTCTGAGCTCTTCGAGGAGGTGCTTTGCAAGCTTTACCGTGCTGTCGATATCCCTGAGGTCTGCGAGTTCAACCTGACTGTGCATGTATCTGATCGGCACCGAGAGCACCGCCGTTGCCATTCCCTCCCTGTTTATCTGCATTATGTTTGCATCGGTGCCCGTTGGCCTCGGGCTTGCTTCTACCTGGAGGGGAATGTCATATTTCTTGGCAACCTCATCAGCAAATGCCCTTATCCGGGGGTTTATGTTTGGTCCAACGTCCATTACAGGGCCTTTCCCGAGCTCTGGAACTATTTTGCCCTTATCTCCTGTCTGCTTGGCAAATGTAACATCCATGGCGATGCCTATTTCAGCGTCTATCGCATACGAGGCAACCCTCGCACCCCTGAGGCCCACCTCCTCCTGGACGCTCGCAACGAAATACAGATCAGCAGTGTGCTCCTCAACGGCCCTCGCAGCCTCAATCATGGCATACAGGCAAACCCTGTCATCGAGATACGGGGTTGCAATCCTGTTTTCGTTGAGCCTCGTGAATGCGGGGGCAAACTCCCCTATAGTGCCGATTCTGAAGCCCATTTCTCCGGCTTCCTCATCGCTGTCAGCTCCAACATCCACGACGAGAGTGTCCCAGTCAGCCGCTTTTTTCCTGTCCTCCGGCTTCTGGAGGTGCGGCGGTATGTGGCCAACAACGCCGAAACGCTCGCCCTTCTCCGTGAAGAACCTTATCCTCTGGGCGACGAGGGTTCTTGGGTCAACACCTCCAACGGGAACGATGTGAAGGTAGCCGTTCTTGTCTATGTGATTCACCATGACTCCAATTTTATCCATGTGGGCCGCAACCATCACCTTCGGCCCTTCGCCTTTTTTGCGGGCTATAACATTGCCGAGCTTATCAACCCTGATTTCATCAACGTGGCCTTCCAGGGCTTCGATTACAGCATCCCTTATTCCCATAAACTCGTATCCGCTAACACCCGGAGCTTCCACAATCCTCTTCAGCAGCTCGATATCAACCACAGCAACCACCTCGTTTAGATTTCTATCTGAATGCTATGTCCGGGACGTTTAAAGGTTTTCGGTTGTTCCCTTCACAGGAGAACCTGAAGGAATGCCTCCTCATCCGGCTCCAGCTCCTCAATCTCCCATATGACTGTATTCCCCTCTATCCGAACGGTTCCCTTGGTGGCCCTCGCATCGGTTGCATTGATGTTCTTTTCATACCTGAAGTTCTTTAACCCCCTCAGCTTTGGGGCCTTGATTTTAACGAAATAATACTTGTCCAGCTGTTCTTCAAGTTTCACCGGCATGAAGAAAGCCACGTAGGATGTTCCTGCAAATATTAAAGCCGCAAAGATAACGATAAGTGCGATATATGGCATGTTT
>JALSON010000356.1 GCA_026986455.1 Thermococcaceae archaeon
GGCGGGGGAAGCAACTTTGCAGGGCTGGCCTATCCGTTCGTCCGGGATGTCCTTAAGGGGAAGGAAGACTACGAGTTTGTGGCGGCAGAACCAAAGGCAGCCCCGAGCATGACACGCGGGATTTACACCTATGATTACGGTGATTCCGGAGGCTACACACCAAAGATGAGGATGCACACGTTGGGGCACACTTACTACGTCCCTCCGATTCACGCCGGCGGGTTGAGATACCACGGCCTTGCCCCGACCCTCAGCATACTGATAAACCACGGCATCGTCAAGCCGGTGGCTTACCATCAGAACGAGGTTTTCCGGGCAGCGGAGCTCTTTGCACGGACGGAGGGTATAGTGCCGGCACCGGAAAGCGCCCACGCGGTTAAGGCTGTGGTGGACAGGGCACTGAAAGCAAGGAAAGAGGAGGTTATACTCTTCAACCTCAGCGGACACGGCCTCCTTGACCTGAAGGGCTACGGAGACTATCTGGACGGAAAGCTCGAAGATTATGAACCCGATGAGTTCCCGGCGTTAAAAGACGGCTGAAACATTCTTTTTAAAATTTTTTCCGGATAAAAGCTTAAAGACGCCTTGGCATGGGGAACCTCCATTCCTAAGGCTATCCCGAGGCTCATCAGCTCTCTGGGCGAGCGCACCCCCCACCTGTTCTCAGCCGAGGACGTGAGGAACCTCGGCACCCGGTACTTCTCAACGAGCCGCCAGTTCCTTATCATAAAGCGGAGGAGCTGAACCCTCTCATAGGGGTTTGCCTTTAAAAGAGGCGCAATGGAGAATCCGACAGCCACATTATTTTTCGCCGCGAGCCTGGCCAGCACATGGTCAAATCCACTGTCTTTCCTTCCAAATTCCGGGCTTATGAGCGCGTCAACACCGCTCTCAATGGCAGTGCGGTTGACCCGCATGTTGCCTCCCTGAACATAGATCAGAGCCTTGAGGTTGCGGTTCTTCGCCTCCCTTATGAGACTCGGTTTTTTCGTAACAATGAGGATGGCAACCCTTCCATAACTCTCGCGGAGAGATTTAATCTCCCCTCTGAGTAAATTCCAGTCGGGGGAGCTCTCAAGAACAAGCTTTTTTGTAAAGACCACTTCATTGAACCACTCGCTTGCCAGCTCGTGCGCATCTTCGCTTCTAACGTCCATCTCAACGAAGAAGTCACTGGAGAACGAGATCCCTTCATTTTCCCCGTTCATTCCTCCAGCCACTCCCTCACAGCTTTCACAACGGCTTCCTTTCTCATGGGAAATGCCTTAAATTTTATCCTGACCTGTATAACATCCGCCCCTTCGTCTATCTCGGCCTCACCAAGGTATGCCCTCTGCTTGTTGAAGCGGATGTAGAGGGTGCCCTCCTCATCGACCTTCTCTTCGAGGTTCTCCAGAATGTAGCGCTTATCTCCCTCACTCAGGAGCCCCCTAAAGTATTCGATGAATTTTCTGACCGCTCTGCTTCTCTTTATCTCGACGTTGACGACCTTTATGGGATTGCCGAAGAAGCCTGTCGTTTCATTCACGTCAAAAATTACGTCCTCCTCATCTATTTCGGCGGGTATAAAGGTCGCTATTGCATCGAGAACCTTATCCTCGTCTTCCGTGGCGTGGATGAAAGCGGTAAACCTGATGTGGTGGGCTCTTATATTCGCCATGATATCACCTGAGAAAAGAAACGCGGGGGATTTAAAAAGCCTTCCGGGGAAGAATTTTAAACAGTCGCATCCGAATTTAGAGTGGTGAAAAACATGGGTGCTATAGATGCGTTTTCAAAAACGATAACGATGATGACATCACACAGAAACCTGATTTTGCTTATAATGGTATTCACCCTGATTCTTGCCCCAATCTCGACATATCTCATCGGAAATGCTCCAGAGCTCAGTCTGAACCAGACGCAGACAGCACAGAAGCAGGGAAATGTGATATTTGAGGAGCATGGCTCAACTTTCCCTGATAAGGACATAGGAGCCCTGAAAAGCTATCTGCCGAGACTCCTTCTCTATGCCCTCCTTGTGAGCCTCCTGATGGCCGCAGTTCAGTATGCCGTTATCAAAGGAGCCCACATGGCCACCAGAGGGGAGGAATATTCCCTGAGAAACCTGCTGTCTGAGGGTTTCCGGCACCTCCTTCAGGTCTTTGCTGTTAATTTAATCTTTGGAATAATTGCTGGCCTGATAATACTCCTGCCGTTAATGCTAATCATAATTCCTGTTGTTGCGGGGGCTCTCTCTGGCACCGGAGAGGTGCTCCTCTTCGGCATATTTCTGATCCTCATGGTTGAGTTTTTTGTTGCCCTCTTCATAATGGGCCTCCTTTCGATGACGGTGCCTCTCTATGTAGTCAAGGGCAACATCGGGGCAGCGTTTGAGGCCTTCGGTCTTGCATTCCGCAATATCCCCTCAACCCTTGGTTTTGGGGCTCTCCTGATTGTGGGAGTGCTCGTCATCAGCATGATAATGGCGCCTTTCTCCATGATGGCAGCTTTGATATCTCCCGGATGGCTGGGGATGCTGATTTCGGCCCTGCTGGAGGCTCCATTTCAGGCGCTGATATATGCCCTGCTGTGGATAGGAGGGCTTGAATTCTATCTTGAGCTGGAAAAGAAGAAGGAAGAGGTTGATTTACTTCTCGATGAGTTCAGGTTCTGATTTTGGTCTTAATTTTAATCTTATCCTTTCTTAATCTTTAGCCCTTTCTTTTGCAGCTTTTACAAGTCCCCTGAAGACAGGAGCGGGCTTCATCGGTCTCGATTTGAACTCGGGATGGAACTGGGTTGCTATGAAGTATCTGTTCTCTGGCAGTTCGAGGATTTCCATCCTCCTCTTATCATCCCCAGAGATTCCGCTGAATACCAGCCCCGCATCCTCAAATTTCTCTATGAACTCTGGATTGACCTCCCATCTGTGTCTGTGTCTCTCATACACGAGCTCTTTACCGTAGACCTTTCTCGCGAGGGTGTCTGGCTTTATCTTCACCGGATATGCACCCAGACGCATTGTTCCTCCGAGGTGGTCAATTCCCTTCTGTTCGGGGAGCAGGTCAACAACGGGATAGGGTGTCTGGGGATCGATTTCGGTGGAGTGTGCTCCTTCCATGCCGAGGACATTTCTGGCAAACTCCACCACCGTAAGCTGGAATCCAAAGCAGATTCCGAGGAAGGGTATATCGTTTTCCCTCGCATACCTTATCGCCATCATTTTGCCCTCTGTTCCCCTGGCACCGAATCCTCCGGGGACTATAATGCCATCAACGCCCTCAATCAGCCCAACCCCGTGCTTCTCCACATCTTCAGCCTCAATCCACCGGATTTTAACCTTGACGCCGCTGGCAACGCTGGAGTGCTTTAGGGCTTCCTTTATACTGAGGTAGGAATCCGCGAGCTTGACGTATTTGCCAACAACCGCTATCTCCACGGTTTCCGTGAGCGACCTGTACCTCTCCACCATCTCCCTCCAGGCATCCAGATCAGGCTCATTCTCGCCAAGTCCAAGGCGTTTGGCCAGATATCTGCCGAGGCCCTCCTTCTCAAGGAGCAGGGGCACTTCATAGGTATCCTCCACATCATAGGCGCTGATTACGGCTTCCTCGGGCACATTTGTGAAAAGGCTTATCTTTTTCCTCGCTCCCTCTTCAAGAGGGTCCTCCGAGCGGGCAACTATTGCGTCGGGGAGAATGCCGAGAGAACGAAGCTCTTTAACGCTGTGCTGGGTAGGTTTGGTCTTCTGCTCTCCGACAACTTTAAGCTTTGGCACATAGGTCACGTGAACAAAAGCCACGTTATCCCTTCCCTCTTCAAGCTGCATCTGCCTTGCAGCCTCAAGGAAGGGCATGCTCTCAATGTCGCCGACCGTTCCACCGACCTCAACAATCACGACGTCATAATCCGCCGCAATCTTCCTGATTCTCTCCTTTATCTCGTTGGTTATATGGGGTATTACCTGGACTGTTGCTCCGAGGTAATCCCCGCGCCTTTCCTTCTCGATAACAGCTGCATAAACCTTTCCTGTGGTTATATTGTGGTCGAATGTCAGATTTGTATCGAGGAAACGCTCGTAGTTTCCGAGGTCGAGGTCAACCTCTCCGCCGCCGTCGAGCACAAAGACCTCCCCGTGCTGATAGGGGTTCATGGTTCCTGCATCATAGTTCAGATACGGGTCTATTTTTATGTTGGTCGTCTTCAAGCCCCTTGATTTCATTAAAAGGCCGATTGAAGCACTTGTTATGCCCTTTCCCAGTCCGCTGAGCACACCACCTGTCACAAAGATGAACTTCCCCATGATAAAACCTCCCCAGGTTATAGTGGGATTTGGCTTGTGGGTGTTTAAAAGCTTTAGGCTTCAGGCTCCGGGTTTAACCCTTAAGGATTTTGAATCAATCGCAGGGCCAGTACCTGTTAGCAGTACAACCATTAAAGCATCATTAGGGTATCAGGATTAAGAAGGGAAAATTATGCCCCAACGCCCTCCCCGTTCTCCTCTTCTGCAAGCTCCTTTATCTCAAAGACCTTGAGTGGAACCTTTTTCAGAGCCTTTCCAACAACCGCTTTCGCTATTCTCTCAGCATGCTCTATACTCTGGGCATTATAAACCTTGATTGTGAGATATATCCCAACCAGCCCCACACTGCCGATAACAAAAGCGCTTTCAAAATGCGCCCCGCAGACTGGGCACTGGGAGTAGCCTATTTCAACCCTCACAAAGTCGAGCTTTTCCTTATTTAACGCCTTTGCAACCTTTGAAACCGCAACGTTTATTGCATCCTCCGCGGTTTCGACATCTCTCACGATAATAGGTGCCTCCAGCACAACCACGTAGTTACTCTCCTCCATCCCCATCACCCGAAAGCAAACAGCCTGTTGTCTTCTCCTTTAAATACTCCCAAACGCACCCCGGCATCGATAAAGCCGTGTGCGTAGTTCAGTGCAGCGAAAGCCGTGACGTAATCACCTTTTTCATAGTAGTATCTGGCATCCTGGAAGTAGCTCTCTGCCATGGTTAAAAAGTCTTTTGCCGCAGAATAAAGGAGGCTTTTTTCATGGACGGCAATTTTTAGGGTCTTGAGGGCCTCTTCGGTTATTTTAAAATACTTTTGGAGCTTTTCTTCGCTTATCTCCCGCTCCACCGGTCTCGCCTCAGCCTAAGCTGGAGGATTTATTTTATAAAACTTTTTATCAGGATCCTCCCGGCGGGAGAACGATTGCATCCAAGGGGCCACAAACCTATGTGAAAATTTGCTCACAGCCTTTAGGTAAGGCTGGTGAAAGGATTGCCCTTCTCATCAAACTGGCAGAAAAATCAGTCGTGCACTACTCAAGTGCAACTTTGGCCGGGGGTTTAACACTAAATGAAGCCTTCTAAGTAGTTTCAACCTTATTATTGGCGTCCAAAGGACGCCGTTTGTAGAGTGAAACACTCACAGAAGAACAAGTCTGAGCGTAAACCCCACCAAAATCAAACCCTTAGAAAAAGCACCTCAACTTCCGCCAGCGCTTGCAAAAGAAGCTTTTGGAAAAAGCTTCACCAAAAGTTAGTAGCTCTCCATCAAATGGAATTTATGGGTAATGGTTTTGCACTTCAAGTGTTCGTTTTCCAAACGAGAACACTTTAAAAGAATCCTTGGGAAGGGTTTACTCCCCATTGACGCCTTTTAGGCGTCTATTTTAAAGTCAAACCAAACTAAAATGGGGTAATCTCGTGTGTTCTCAACATTCAAACACACATTAAAGAGAAACCACTCAAGGACTTGGCTTCGAGAAGGAACTACCAACTTTGATGAAACTTTTGCTTGGCAAAAGTTTCCAATGGTGGGCCCGCGGGGCTTCGAACCCCGGACCTCCACCTTGTAAGGGTGGCGTCATAACCAGTCTAGACCACGGGCCCGCCCGGAGTAAACGGAAGGGAAGGGAAATATAAAGCTTTCGTTATCTCTGAGCGTGTTTGATATTGTTGGTGTTTGCATGATAAGGGTTATGAACTCTTCGGAATGTGCGTTTGAACACTGCAAAACTTCAAACATCTCATGAAACAATCCCTTTCAGACACGTCCGTTATTTCTCGACGCCCCTCCTCACCCTAACGGCCACGCCCTGCTCGAATACTCTGAGCTCCCTGCCGTTGAGGAGCGTTACTCCTGTGGCCAGCAGCTCATCGTTCTCACTGACAACCAGAACCTCATCGTAGGGCCTTATTTTCTCGTCCGCGTCCACAACGAACTTCGCGAAGACGCTCTTCCCCCTCCTTGCGAAGGGCTCGGCATCGGCATTAACCACCACGCGCATCCTTGGGTACGGCAGGAGCTCCTTTAGGCGCCTTGCCCCCTCGATTCCCAGGGTCAGCAGCCCGTCGTCCGCCCTGAACGTTGCCAGATGTCTGCCTCTGGACTTTACCTGCCTCGGCATGCCCGTCTTCCTTGAGAGCTCCACGAATGCATCTTCAAAGGCCTTACTGGCGTTCTCACCGAACTGGTACTCCGCTATGGCCTTTATGTAGAGCTTTGCATCGCTCTTTGCTGGCCTCGGTATTTTGAAGTCCTCCTCCCCCTCGCTCTGGGCAAAGGGGAAGGTCAGAGCCAGATACTTTGGAATCTCGCCGAATATGGGGTGGCTCAGGGTTTCGGGGAACTTGGACTTTACGCGCTCGGCCCTCGCTTTGCCCCTCTCCACCGTGGGCCATCTCATGGATTCCCCGCTCACCTTGAAGAGGG
>JALSON010000357.1 GCA_026986455.1 Thermococcaceae archaeon
AGCTCCCTGACCCTTTCAGTGAGCTTCTTGGTGACGTTCTTCATGTTGGTAGGGAAGTCAAGGTTCGGGTCTATCGGGACAGTCTCAAGGATGTGTCTTCCAGCTGCCTTCTCCATCTCGTCCTTGAGGACGACCATCGGTTCGAAGGTAACGTGAAGCGTCGTGACATCGTTCCCGATCTCCTGCCAGGCCTTGGCTATGGGATACACCTCGACTATTCCCGTGTAGGCTCCAATCGCCAGTATCTTGCCAAACCTTTCCATCTCCGCAGGGTTCCCCAGCGGGCCGGCTATGTTGAGTATCCCATCGCCCTCCTTCAGCTCGGCCGCCATCCTTGCGGTGGTCTTTCCGCGGGTGAAGACTATGAGAACTATCCAGCCCTCCTCCTTATCCCACATGACGGGTGTTAGGGGAATCCTCTCCCCGTTTTTAAATGCCCTGACTATGACGAACTGGCCGGGCTGAACCTTTTTGGCAACATGGGGAGCGTGAATCTTAAACCAGGTGTTTCTCATGGCGATTTCCCTTTTTTCAAGGATTTTATACACGATGAACACCTCCGTTCATATGTTCAGGTATGAGCATCTACATGGGTTTGAAACCTTTGGTGTTTATAAAGATATTGATAACCTCTGGTTCAATACTGCGACGGCATAACAAGACCTTCTGTGAAAAATGCCGGAAATCGAAAAGAGAACAGAAATTATAGCTTTCTGATGAATGTTATGTAGCCGGTGTGGGCGAGCATGGTCGTCTTCGGCCTCATGCACTCCTTCTTTACTTCATGCTCCCTGACGAGGACTTCAACGACCCTCGGCTTGTAAAACTCCTCCCTGTACTCCTGGAAGGCCTGGAAGAAGCGGTGAACCTGGTTCATGCACGGTGTGTATGCAACGAAGTAGCCGCCGGGACGGAGCACCTCAACGGCATGGGGGAGGACGTTCTCGGGCTGGGGCAGGTCGAGGATGATGTGGTCAGCGCTTTCCTCGTCTATGCCGTCGTAGATGTTTTTGAGCTTTATCGTTACCCTGTCTGAGAAGCCTGCAAGCTCGATGTTCTTCCGGGCTATCTTTACAAAGTCCTCCCTGACCTCGTAGCTTATGACCCTTCCGCTCGGCCCAACTATGTTCGCAAGGAAAATTGTGAGCGCCCCGCTCCCAACGCCGGCCTCTATCACGGTGTTTCCGGGTGATATGCCGGCGTAGGTGATGATTATGCCTGCATCCTTCGGGTGGACGATCTGGGGCCCGCGCTTCATTTTCGCTATGATGTCATTGACATCGGGCTTCAGTATTCTGAACTCCTTCCCCTTGTGGCTGAGAATGCTTTCCCCGTAGTCCTTTTCAAGGAGCTCACCCAGTCTCAGAATCCCCAGATCGGTGTGGAACTCTTCATTCCTAGCTGTTATCAGATATCTTTTCCCCCTGGGGTCAATCAGGAGAACTCTGTCGCCCTCTTTTATCACCTGCTCCACCTTCTTACTTCTTGATCACAACATCCACGCTCTCCCCGCTCAATGATATTTCCAGAACGGATGATGATATCTCCTCAAGTATTGCAAGATGTCTTGGGTCCATAAGGTTTCCGTTTATGAAATATATCGATGTCCAGTCTTCAATCGGGAGAACGCTCTGGAGTGTTAAAATCGTGCGGATTGCTTTTTCTCCACCGAAGTAGAGGTACTCGGCCAGACCAAATGTGAAGAAGTATGCGGGCTTGCCGAATTCAGTGACCAGCCTCTTTAAACAGCTGTAGTATCTGTCCATAAACTCCTGGGTATCATACGTCAGGGGTATCTCATTGATTACAGTTCCATAGCTCCCCCTTCCGGGCCCTATCTTTATGAGTTTGATATTTCTGATGGCATCGAGAAGGGCTCTGTACCTCTCTCCCGACTCCTTCCTCAGGTAGTTTCTGAAGGTTAAATCACCGATACCAAAGAAATCATCAACTATAACCTGCTCTCCTTCGGGAATCGAAGGTAGAAGAGTTCCCCACACAAAATCTCCGATAGAATAATTGCTGGGATACTCAACAAGTACGGTGCTCCCCCTCCATATCTCGCGGAGCAGATAGTCTCTGAGGGATTTGATATCCATTACTCCCACCAAAGATTTTTTAATCGTGGCACTTTTAAAATCTTTTAGGTGTAGGGCATGGGAAGGTTTGTTGTATGGACCAGTGAAATTGACAGCAGGCTGCCGCGGAGATATGGACGGGAGGTTCCCAGAAATCTCGCGGTGGAGAGTCCGAAGATAGGAGAGGTAGTTGAAGCCGCTGAAGCTCTCAAAATGCGCATCGTAAAGATTGAGAGGGACAGGTTGAATCCCAGACTGGCAGGGCTGGATGAAAACCTGAGAAGCTACGGAAGACTCATCGTTGAGAGCAAATACAGCAAATCCAAGAGCCTGCGGCTAATAGCACAAAAGATTAGGGAGTTCCGGAAGTCCAGGGGGAGATCGAAGAGGAAAAGGAAGTAATCACTCCTCCATTTCTACTACTATTGCGGTTGTTGTATCTATAACCCCATCTATATTGTGGATGTCATGCAGGATTTTCCTCGTCAGCTCTCCCAGGTCTGCTGCCTCGATGTGGACTATTGCATCATACGGTCCGGTCACCGCATCGGCCCTCGTAACACCGGGAATCTGTCTCAGCTCTTCCATAACCCTTTCAACCTTTCCAATCTCCACAGTCAATAAAACATAGGCCCTAACCATTTTTTTCACCACCAGAGAGATTTACGGTTGTAGTTATGCCATTTATACCATTTAAGCTTTTCTGATGGTATTAGTTAATGTCCCGAGAGAGTACCCATGGATTTGAATATAGATTGTTGAACCGAAACACTTATTATTGGATTTCGGGTATTATTAACTGCCCAATTTAAGGGGGTGGTTATAATGAAAAAACATGTCCCGTTAGTTTTGTTTTTAGTGGGTCTTATGGCTTTTTCAGTAATAGCAAGCGGATGTATTGGGGGCAAAAGCACCACAACAACCACAATAACACCTGTAAGCAGTTCATCAGCATCTTCAACAACTTCAACTCAGACCTCAACAACAAGCAGTACATCAACTCAGACGACAAGCACAACCACAACGGTTCAGCCTTCGAAAGCCGTCAAATATATAGAATCCCACCTTTCGAAAGCAACGGTTATAGACACACCGAATTATGTTATTGTTGTTGGCCCTGAGGGGAACGGTGCAAAAGTAAGCAACCTTCCAAATAAACCTGCCATAGTGGTGTCTTATAAAGTAAATTCAGCCAAGACACCAACAATACAGGAATTGATGAAAGAGGGGCAGGGATTTGGCCAGATAAACCCTGCATTCCTCCGTGATCCAGATATGGATGCCCTTATACAGATTGCAAGGAAAGTAACTGACCTTAAGGTTAGAGAAGCCCTTTATAATGCTCTGTACATAATGGCAAACAGGAAAGTACCCGAAATAATCTTTGGAGACAACAAAGCAACCCGTGTCTACTGGAATTGGGTCCACAACTGGTACTACAACCCTGTCCTTGCTCCACGCTGGGATCTTGTTATGGAGGATAAGAATGCTCCAAGCGTGAGCATTGGAATAGGCGATTACAAAAACGAGCCTGGGACTATAGTTGAAACAACCATCGGATGGCCAAGCTCATTTGACCCTGCATTTGACTATGAGACCTTTGGATGGGCACTCTACCACAATGTTGGTGACACCCTTGTCACATACTGGGAAAGTGAAACCAAGAAGGTTTCACCTGATCTCGCTGTTGCGTGGGCCCACAATAAAGATGGAACTGTCTGGTACTTTGTTATCAGAGGAGGCGTGAAGGCATACGACCCCAAGACAGGGAAGCTCTATCCGATAAATGCCACAGACGTTGAATTCGAGTTCTGGCGTATCCTCCGTGCAGGTTACTCTGTTAACTGGATGCTTGCCACATATACAAATCTAAGCGCAAGCTATGCCATGAGTGAGAGTGAATTCAAGAAGGTTCTCCAGAACGGTTTGATAGCGGACTTCAATGGTAACACTAAGGAAGTTACCTCACTCAACGATCTGCTGAGCTTCTTTGGCTACAGCGGTTCAACCGCAGGTGTCTACAAGCTTGTTCTCCCACACCCATATGGCGGAATTCTCAGCGTTTTAGCTGACCCGTACCTCATGGTAATTCCCGCCAAATATATGCTCGGGGACAAGTACACTGAGGCTATGAAAGCGGCCAAATGGGGTAAGGATCCAAAAGCTTGGAACAAGTACATCCAGCAGGGTTCAAATGACCCGATTCACAAGATGCTTCAGGACAACCTCATCGGCGTCTTTACAGGGCCATTCTACATAAAAGAGGCCAAACAAAACAGCTATATAATCTTGGAGAGGAATCCCTATTACTGGGATGCCGCTATCTGGAAAGACCTTGCATCCAAGAATCCAAATCTTGCTGTCACAAAGAGGGTTATCTATGTCCTGTCAAATGATGCCAACACAAGAATAAGCCTCTTCCAAAAGGGTGTTGCAGATATAGCCGCTATCCCTGTTGACAGACTTGATGCTGTGAAGAATCTCAAGCTTGGTAGCTTCCAGTCAAAGATTGACTCGTTTGTCACACCGGACATGCTCTTCATCGTGCTCAATGCCCAGAAAGAGCCTCTCAACAATGACCTTGTCAGACAGGCGCTGGCCTGGGCAACTCCATACCAGCAGGCATATCAGGCGGTTTATAGAGGATATATGGTTCCAAACTACGGTCCAATACCAATTGGATGGCTTGGTTATACAGAGTACAATGTCATCAAATACAAATACAATCTCGCTAAGGCTCTCCAGCTCATTAAGCAATCAGGAATCGATCCAAAGAAATACACTCTAACCATCTATTACAACACAGGAAACACACAGCGTGAGAAGATCGCCACACTTCTTCAGAACACTTGGGGACAGCTTGGATTCAAAGTGGCTGTAACTCCGCTCTCATGGCCGACCCTCCTCGGAAAGACATCCAAGGGAGACTTCCAAGTCTATATCGTTGGATGGGCACCAGACTTCCTCGACCCCGATGATTACATTGGACCATTCCTCCAGAGTGCCGTTGTCTTTGACAGTTTGAATTACGAGATTATAAGCTGATTCTTTCTTTTTTTATTTCAGTGTCTTATTATTGACATTAAAACTCTCAGGAGGGAGAATAATGGCAGGACTTGGCAAATTCCTCGTGAGAAGGGCTCTAACATTCATACCCACTCTTATAGGTGTTACGCTCATTGTTTTTGTTATAGCATATATCATTCCGGCCAATCCGGTTAGAGCTTGGGCGGGTGGAGAAAAAGCCTCCCAAGCAGCTATTGAGATGATAAAGAGGCAGTATCATCTCGACCAGCCTTGGTATAATCAGTATGTTTTCCTCGTTAAGGGGCTTTTTACAAATACTCTCCTTGACCCGTTAAATCAGGAGCCCGTTTTTACAAACATAGGTAATAGATTTGTGGTAACATTTCAACTTGCACTCTTCGCATTCTTCTTCCTCGTGCTTATGGGTCTTCCTCTCGGAATAATCTCCGCATTGAAGAGGAACAGTGTAACAGACATGTTTCTTAGAATACTTGCCCTGATTTTCATTTCAACTCCCATATATGTTATGGCGTATCTGTTTATATGGCTGTTTTTCCTCCACTGGAGCACAACAACCCTCGCAGGTATTCCGCCTGCACCACCACACCAGATAACCCATATTCCTGTCATAGATTCCATTATAACTCTTGATTGGAACAACTTTGTCCAACAGGTAGAACGTTTCTGGCTTCCGGGTTTCACACTCGGTCTCGGAGCAGCTGGCGTATTGATGAGATTCACCAGAAACTCTTTCCTTGAGGCGTATAGCAGGGACAGCACTCTCTTTCTTAAGGCAAAGGGTGTCCCCAAGAGCAGACTCTACAAACATGTCCTCAAAAATGCTCTGGTTCCGGTTATAACTATCCTTGCTCTCCAGTTCGGAGGACTTCTTGCAGGTACGCCTATAACCGAGACTATCTTCAACCTTCCAGGGATAGGCCGTTATGCTCTCCAAGCTATAATGTATCTTGACTTCCCGGCATTAATAGGCGTGACATTCCTTTATGCAATAGTCTTTGTTACCGCAAATCTCATTGCAGATATACTATATGCTGTAATAGACCCAAGAGTAAGATTCTGAGGTGAATAAAATGACAGAGAAAACGGTCAAATATGAAGAGAAGGAAGAATATGAAATGGGCATCTTGGATAGAGTCAGCGACAGGTTGATTGAGAGTTTTGCATCATTTATCACACTCTTCAGGAAAGATTGGAAACGAAAAAACCAATCCAGGATAAAAGAATGGAAGCTAATGGCATACTCAATAAACCGTTCGCCTCCAACACTCTTAGGACTTTTTATAGTTATTGTCTACCTCTTTTTCGGTATTTTTGGGCCATATTTAGTTACATGGCCGTATGATTTTTTCCCGGTTAATTATAATGTTTCCTCACAACTAGCACATCCAGGTTCATCATACTTCCTCAATGTAACGACAATACAGAACGGGTATATAATCCATTATACAACTAACGTATACTATCCATTAGGATCAGACACATATGGGCGTGATCTGCTCA
>JALSON010000358.1 GCA_026986455.1 Thermococcaceae archaeon
TCTGTGTTTTTCATACCATCCCCATTCTTTTTTGCTTCCAAAGGCCCTGACACCCTTCTTCACAAGGGTTATCCTCAGGTCTCTGGCCATCTCCGGCGTTATCTCTCCCCTCTCCTCAAGCCAGTTTATGATTTCAAGGGCCTCCTCATCGGTCTCGCATCTCCTGAGGAAGTCTATAACCGTGGGGCGGTACCCCGAGAAATCCCTAGTATCCTTATCAATAACCTCATCTTCATCAAGTCGGTATGCTTCAATAGGGATGCCCTTTTCTTCAAGCTCCCTGCTCAGATGGGGGAATCTCTCCTCAAATTCCTCCCGCTCATACTCCTGCCATGCAAAATCATCAGCAGCTTTAACCTTGGCTTTTTTCTTTTTATTTTCGTTTTTGTTATCCTCCATATTCCGCACCCGAAACTTCATCTCTGCAAGTTTATATAAGGGTATTGCAGATTATCTCCGGTGGTGAGGGTGAAAGGTTCATACCTTCTCATCATATGGCTTGACGAGGAAAAAAGGATAATGACCAAGGGCAGGGAGTTTGACCTTAACAGAGGGTTCTACGTTTATGTGGGCTCCGCCATGAACTCCCTTGAGAAAAGGGTCGAGAGGCATTTCAGGAGGGAGAAAAAGCTTCACTGGCACATAGATTTTCTCCTTGAAAAGGGCAGGCTTCTGAGGGCATATCTAATCCCGAGCGGTGAGAGACTGGAGGAAGTGCTCTCAAGGGAGGTCTCAAAGTACGGCGAGCCTGTTGAGGGCTTTGGCGCCAGCGATATAGGTGTCCCTTCAAATCTGTATCGCTTTGAGGGTGGGCCTGACGATGTCCTGATCAGCATACTGGAGGAGAGGAAATTGGACTGGAAAAGAATTAAAAGTCCTGACGAAATTAAAGACATGGGGGAGAGGTATGAGACTGAAAACAGCAGGTAAGGTCGAAGAGTACATACATGAAAAGCTTGAAAAGGAAAAGCTCCACTTCGTTCTCCTCGACCCCGATGACGTTTCACCCGGAACCGCATCGGGGATAGCCAGAATCAGCGAGGAGGTCGGCATTGATGCGATAATGATAGGGGGCTCAACAGGAGCGGAGGGAGAGGCGCTTGACGGTGTTGTGAAGGCCATTAAGGAGTCCTCAAATCTGCCCGTTATCCTGTTCCCCGGCTCTCACGGGGGCGTTAGCAAATACGCTGATGCAATTTTCTTCATGAGCCTTCTCAACTCAAGGAATCCCTTCTTCATAACGGGGGCTCAGGCTCTGGGAGCTTTCGCGGTTAAAAAATACGGACTTGAGCCCATACCAATGGCCTATCTCATCATAGAGCCCGGGGAGACCGTTGGCTGGATTGGGGACGCAAAGCCGATTCCAAGGCACAAGCCAAAAATAGCGGCCGCATACGCCCTGGCGGGCCAGTATCTGGGGATGCGCCTCGTTTACCTCGAAGCCGGGAGCGGAGCAAAGGAGCCGGTTCCCCCGGAGATGATAGCCATCGTGAAGAAGGTAATCGACGTTCCCCTCATCGTCGGAGGAGGCATAAGGAGTGCAGAGCAGGCCCGCAGAGCTGTTAAAGCGGGAGCCGATATAATCGTCACGGGTACTGCTATAGAGAAAGCAGAATCCTTGGAGGAGGCCAGAAAGAAGCTTGAAAGTCTTATAAAGGGAATTAAGGGGCCGTAGTGTTATGTTCAAACTGAAACTCAGGCATCGCTGAGAACTTTGAATGAAACCTTGCCTTCCCCCGTGACATTTCTGAGCTCTTTAATGAGCTTCCTGATATTTTCGGCCTCAACTTCTATCCTTATCTCACTGATGCCCCGTACATTGGGCGGGAAGAAGTGTATGTCCCTTATTTTACCTCTCACCCGGGAGACTATCTTCCTTAAAACCTTCCCTCTTCCATCATAGGGCAATCTTATGTCGAGTTCAACAATTTGCATATCTGTCACCACTCTATTTTATGAAAGAAGGCCTATATAACCTTTTTCATGAGTGGGGATTATTAAAGGGGAGCGGTTATATTCCTGGAGGTTATCTTTGAAGGGCCTCATGAAAGCATCTTTGTTTCCCCGGGTTTTGGGAAAGGATAACTCCAATGGATATGCGGCTATCCTTTGGTTTTCCCATCCTGCGGTGTTGGAGGCCTTGCCCCTCCCTCTGGTGCTGAGAAGGGGATAATCCACCGTAAAACTTTTCTTTTACCGCTTCGATTTTTGTCGCGGTGATGCCGATGCATGCATTCATATCCCTCGACCTTGAGGGTCTGCCCTACATAGTCAGCAGAGAGCACCTCTTTGTGAAGGGTTCCCTTTACAGCGAAGCAAGGAAGATAGCAACGGAAATAGTAAAGGTTACAGCCGAAACGCTTCACGAGATGGGGTTTGACGAGGTTATCATAGCGGACAGTCACGGCCCGATGGTGAACATTCTGCCAGAGGACACTCCGGATTACATAGAACTCGTCAGAGGCTTTCCGAGGCCGCTCAGCATGGTGGCCTTTGCAAGGGGGAGTGACGCAGCCCTCTTCCTTGGCTACCACGCCAAGGCCGGTACGAGCTACGCTACCTTCGATCACACCTACAGCGGGGCGAGTGTGGATATGCTCGAAATCAACGGTGTGGAGGTGAGCGAGTTCCTGCTCAACGCGCACCTCCTTGGAAGCTGGGGGGTTCCGGTTATCCTCGTCGGAGGAGATAGAAGGCTGATAGAGACCGACGTTAAAGCCTTCACCCCCTGGGCGGTTGGCGTCCCCTTCAAGGAGTCCCCCTCGCGCTACGCCGCCAAGAGCCCGGGAATGCGCAGGATAAAAGCCATGTTGAGGGAGGGGGTTATAGAAGCCGTCGAGAGGCTTAAGAGGGGAGAGGCAAAGCCGCTCATGACAAAAGAGCCCGTCCACGTTAAGGTGCGCTTCTTGAACACCGCTTTCGCTGATGCGGCAGAGCTCCTGTCCTTCGTGGAACGCCTTGACGGAAAGACGGTCGAGTTCGAGGCCAAGACCGTAGAGGAGGCGTACAAGGTTTTCGAGCTGCTCACCTTGGCCGCTGCCGGAGTGAACGCGATCGTCACGAGGTGATCAGGAAGTGTGCCCCCGGGGAGCGAAGGGGAATCACCGCTCGCCGAGGCGCTCATCCCCCGCGGTTTCCCGGGGGCAATGGAATTTCCCCAAATCCTAACTTAAGCTTTGTCCTCGTTCTCCACGTAAGGGGCAGTTATCACCTTCCTTATCTCCCTCGCCTTCTTTTTACCTATTCCCTCGACCTCTTTCAGCTCTTCTTCTGTTGCCGTGAAAACCCTCTCCACGTTTCCGAAGTGCCTTAGGAGACGCTTGGCAAGGGTAGCTGAAACATTGGGCAGGCCTTCCACTATCAAACGCTGCCTCTCGGCAAGCGTTAGAGCCTTCTTCTCGCTCCTCAGCCTTACCTCCTTCTTCCTCTCCTCCTGCTCGCGCTTGGCCATGAGGTATATGAACTGGGCAGTCTCCTCGGTTCCGGAGGAGAACAGTATTGGAACCCCCCAGTCGAGGGTTACGGCAGCTATGGCACCTCGAATGGCGTTGGGATGGACGTTCCTTATGCCGTAGAGTTCTCCCTCTATAATTATCACCGGCTTCTCGTAGGCCCTCTTCAGCCTCTCAACCTGGTCGAAGAGCCTGCCGTCGATGATAGACTGTATGAAGTCGTTGGCGCTCTTTCTCTCTATCCCGACCTCTTCGCTAACAACGTAATCTGCAACGTCCAGCGTTTTAACCTCTATCTCAGCCCCGAGCTCCTTCAGGTGCTTTGGAACGCCGCTCCTCAGCTCGCGGTTGTCAACGTAAACGACTATCCCCTTGGGCTTTTTCACGAAGACGGGCTTTATCGGTAGCTTTTCATAAACCTCCTCCTTGGAAGGCCCGGGTTTCTTGGCCTTTTCTACTTTCTTCTCAGTCTTTTCGTGCTTTTCCTTCGGCTTCAGGAACTCATCGAGGGACGTTACCCTTCCCTTCGAGGCCATCTCAACACTCTCCACGGCCCTTTCCCTTATTTTACCCCTTCCCGAGGGGGCTTTCTCAAGCTCCCTGGCGAGCTTCCTTATCGCTTCAAACATGCCCTTCTCCTTCCTCCTTGAGCTCCAGTAGTAGGCTTCATCGCGCGTCCCCTTGGCCATCAGGATGACGACCCTTCCCGGCCTGTGCCTCCCGGTTCTTCCGCGCCTCTGGATGCTCCTTATGGCTGAAGGCACCGGCTCGTAGAACACTACCAGATCAACTTCCGGGACGTCGAGGCCCTCCTCCCCAACGCTAGTGGCGACGAGAACGTTAAACTCCCCCCTGGAAAAGCGCTCAAGGGTTTCTTTCTGCTCCTTCTGACTCATCCCCCTGTCGTTGCTCCTGCTCGCCTGTCCGATGAAGCGCTCGGCCGTTACTCCCTCACCGCGGAGAACCTCGACGATCTTCCTCCCGGTGTCGCGGTAGTTGGTGAAGACTATGATTTTTGAGTTCGGCTTTTTCTTCAGCTGTTCCTTAACAAGCTCCAGCATGCTCTCCATCTTCGGGTGGTCAAGACCGAGCTCCTTCGCCTGAACGAGGAGGTATATCACCTTCCTCATGCGCGGGTCTTCCATCAGTTCCCTGCTTGATTTAGTTCTTTTGTCCTCACGGAGCTTTTTAATGTAGTTTCTCAGCGCCGTCAGCCCCTGCGTCTCAAGCAGTTCTATCGCGTGCTGCAGCTTTACCGCCTTGGCTTGGTACATCCTGAGCCGGCCGAGCTCGTAGTTGCCCCTCGCGACCTCCTGGTTTATCCTTGAGCCCGCCTGAAGAACCTCCTTCTTGGAGATGTCCGGCGAGTAAGTCGAGACAAGCCCGAACTGGGCGAGGGGCTTGAGGCTCTCCTTGAGCATCTCCCGGAGCAGTTTCCGCACCTCCTTGTAGATGCCGGGAAGCTCGACCTTCACCCACTCGAATGCAATTCTCTGAACGTAGGGCTTGACGTCGGGCGAGCTCTCGGTTCTTATCTCGATGCGCTTTATCCCGAGGTTCTTTACTATCTCACGTATCCTCTCCTCGTCGCTTCCAAGGGATGCAGTGAGACCGAGCACAAGGGGATGTCTGGCCGTTTTGAGGTACTCCCTTGCTATGAAGACGTAGGCGTAGTTTCCAACCGCGCGGTGGGCCTCGTCAAAAACGAGCAGAACGATGTCCTCCAGAGAGATTTTTCCGGTGAGGATGTCGTTCTCTACCGTCTGGGGCGTGGCGGTTATGATAACGCTCTTTTCCCACAGCTCGGCCCTCTTCTCCGGAGAAAGCTCCCCGGTGAGGACGTTGATTCTCTCGGGGGGAAGGTCGAAGAGCCGCCTGAAGCTCTCCGCGTGCTGTAAAGCGAGGGGCTTCATTGGAGCTAACATGAGGACTTTTCCGCCGTACTTTTGGAGGCGATAATCGGCTATGAGCATGGCTATAAGCGTCTTTCCTAACCCGGTTGGAAGGACAACGAGGCAGTTGGTTTCCTTGCATTTCGCATAAATAACTTCCTGATAAACCCTTGGTTCGATTAGATCGCGGCGAAGATAGTTCATAGGTAATGATTTGCAACGGAAGAATAAAAGATTTCCTGAAAATCTTTATATCTTCTGCTCTGTAAAAACGTATGGTGAGTGTCGTGGAGCAGGTTGACATAAAAAGGGTCATGCTTCGCATTGAGGAAGTTGAAAAAAGGCTCGATGCCATAGAGGAAGTCATAGAGCACCTAATTCCAGAGGACGATGAAGAGTACACCATAGCCCCGCCAGAAAAGGCCACGGAATATGGAAAAGAAACCTTTCTTGAGTGGGGTAAAAAGCGAGGGCTGGTATAATGTGGAAGGTTCTCGTGGCTGAGAGATTCTATAAGGACCTTGAGAAAACCCTCAGCGGGATTTCAAAGGATGAGAGAAAGCTCATTTTGGAGAAACTCGATGAACTTGCAAACGAACTTCATATGACAGCTTATCCCCTTCACAAATTTGACATCAGGAAGGTCAGAGGGGCGAAGCACGTTGAAATACGGGTGAGGCTTGGACGGTATCGAGCTGTTTATCAGGTGTACAAAGACAGAAAAGAAATCATTCTTGTGGCATTTTTCAGGAGGGACGATGACAGCTACAAAAGGTTATAACCATGCTCCTCACGAGGCACGCCCGGGAAAGGCTCGTCAAAAGGCTCGCCAAGAAGAGAAAGTTTGAACTCGTGTATGCTAAACTATGGGAATTCCTCGACCGCTCACGGAGGATAGAGGTGAACGAGAAGGGGGTAATCCTCACGGACGGGAGAAAGAGCCTCGTCTGTGCCAGGCTCGAATGCGAGGTGCTCTCCCTTGAGGAAATCAGAGAGAGGGTTTCAGGAATTTCAGAAGCTTACGACTGTGTCTTCTTCGATGGGAGAACAGCCAGGCATACAGTCCCCCGGAAATTCGTTGAAGACCTTTCGGACGGGAGGTACTGCTTCTACATGAACCGGGAAAAGAAGGGCCTCTACATAGGAAGCGAGGAATCCCTGCTGGTCATAACGATAAGGCCGGCAAAGGGGGAGGAAAGAAATCAGGCCTCCACCGGCACTATGTAAATCTCCCCGAAGGGCTCCTCCTGAA
>JALSON010000359.1 GCA_026986455.1 Thermococcaceae archaeon
ATAGAAGACACTGTGGTGATAACCAAAAACGGGGCAAAAAGACTAACCAGAACCGAGAGGGAGCTGATTTGACCCATCTAAATTTTGGAGCCCCAGAGGATGCAATTCAAGCTTCAAAGAAAAAGAACTTCGGGGGATATGTAGTGTTGGACGATAAGGAACTTCAGGAAATCCTCAAGGAACTCGAAGACGCAAAGAGAAAAGGTGTTCCATTGAGAGAGATTTGGGGTGATTGGGATGCAGATACTCCATCAGGACGTTAAGGAGGGCAAGATCAAGGTCAAGGCCGAGACCCTCGACGACCTCTGGCACCTCTACCACATCATAGACCCAGGCGATGTGGTTTACGCAAAGACTCTCAGAAAGCAGAGCCAGAGGAGCGATTCGCTCAGGGCTGAGAAGGTAGAGGTCATTCCGGTCTTCCTCGGTGTGAGGGCGGAGAAGATAAACTTCCACAAGTTCGCCAACCAGGTCCGCGTTACCGGGCCGATAGTCTACGCCAACAGGGACGACGTCCCCCTCGGCAAGTACCACACCCTTGCAATCGAGGAAGGCACGGTCGTTACAATCCAGAAGCCCCGCTGGAAGGAGCACCACATAGAGAGGCTGAAAGAAGCGGTTGAGGCATCAAAGAGGGCAAGGGTCATGATAGTCGTCATAGACGACGGGGAAGCTGATATGGCGATAATCAGGGAGTACGGCGTCGAGATACTCAAGGGGATACGCTACAACCTCGGGGGGAAGCGTTACAACACCAACCGTGAGAGCGAAGAGAAGAAGTTCTTCCACGACGTGGCGAAGAGCATGGAGGAGATAATAAGCAGGGAGGGCATAGAGAGGGCGATAGTTGCCGGCCCCGGCTTCGTCAAGGAGGACTTCTACAAGTTCCTGCGCGAGAACTATCCTGAGCTGGCCAAGAAGGTGGTCATTGAAGATACGAGCGTGACCGGGAGGACGGGCATCTACGAGGTCATAAGGCGCGGAACGGTTGACAAGGTCTACCACGAGAACCGCGTTGCCAAGGAGGTCCAGCTCGTCGAGAAGGTGCTCGAAAACATAGCGAGGAACAGCGGTTTAGCGGCTTACGGCTTCAGGGAAGTGGAAGAGGCCGTTAACTACGGTGCGGTGGAGACGCTTTTGGTTCTCGACGAACTGCTCAAAGGCGAGCACAGGGAGAAAATCGAGGAGCTCATGGATTCCGTAAGGTATTCGAGGGGCGAGGTTGTCGTGGTAAGCTCGGAGCACGAGGGCGGCGACAAGCTGAAAGCATTGGGCGGCCTGGCGGCGCTGCTGAGGTTCAGGGTGAAGTGAGTTTAGAGTTTACAAATTTGAGAACAAGTTCCGCCAGTTTTATTGCGTTTTCCGCCTCTTCTTCCTCCGGCTCGTGGAGGGTTGGATACCTCGCCTCAACAGCGTAGGCGGTTAGAATGTCCACGTCATAATCGAAGAGCTCCATAAATTCTGGATCTATCTCGGCCACAGGAGTATAAGTTCGCCAATGTCATGGGTTCTCTTAATGGGCCTTCCGTTTGATATTAAAAATGCTTTCAAGGCCTTTTCGGCACACTGCTGGGCGTGGAACGTCGCGTAGTCGTAGAATTTAAGAGAAAGACTGCTCTTGGCCAGCACTAGGTCTTTTTCAGCCTTTTCGAGCCATTCCTTGAAGCTCAAATTTTCGCACCCTCCCTGAGAGCGTAGTAGTAAATAAAGCCAGTATCGTTCCTAACCTTTTCGAGCTCATCCTTTGAAATGAAGAGAACGTCCACCTTGATCCCTCTCAACAGAAGCTCCCTGTGTATTCTTTTGTAAGCTTCAAGCTCGGTTTTTCTCTCCAAAGGTTCAGGTACAACCACCAGAATATCCCAGTCGCTGTCTGCCTTGAAATTTCCCCTCGCCCGGGAACCGAAGAGGATTATATCCTCAACACCAAGCCCGAGTTCCCTCATTATCTTAACAACCACATCCTGGATAATCTCTCGGCTCATAGTTGGTACTATGCTTTCCCAGTATTTATTCTTTGCCATACAGCTCCACGTAGGGGTCACTCTTAAACGTCGGGAACTCCTTTTCCTCCCCGTTTTCGATTAAAACCCGCTTTTTATCAGCGGTGAACTCTCCCAGCTCGAACGCCTCAATTTCATTTTTCTGCAATTCTGTAATTAGAGAATCAGATTTTTCTGGTGGGGCTATTGCTATCAGCGTTCCCGTCGAGGAGACGCTCCAGGGCTCAAGGCCGTAAAAGCCGAGAACCTTCTCCACGAGCGGGTTGAGCCTGAGCCTTTGGGCGTAAACGACAAAGCCAACGTTGGAGTTGTCGGCTATCTCGTGGAGAGCAGTTAAACCGCCTTCAGTTGCGTCGTGCATTCCCCTCACGAATGGTCTCGCCGTTAGAGCCTCCGGCAGGACAGTCTCAAGCCTGTACATAGCTCTCAGTTTGGAGATTTCTCCGGGAGTTAGAACCTTCCTGAGCTCATCCACCCTGAAATGGGAAGCAGAGACAGCGAACTCAAGGACGACCTTGTTGGTGACGACTATCTTATCTCCGGGCCTTGCGAGGGGTAGTTTCAACTCTTCTTCTCTCACGAGCCCCATTGCGGTGGTGGTAGCGGTTGGCTCAGCCACATTCGGATAAACGCCCGTGTGGCCGCCTATTATCGAGCTCCCGTATTTTTGACACTCGCCGTTAAGGCTTTCCATTGCCCTTTTAAGGAACTCCTTTGAGGTGCTGGGCGGAAGGATAAAATCGACCACGAGCCACCTCGGCCTTGCCCCAAAAACAGCCACGTCGCTTGAAGCGAAGTGATAGGTGAAGAAGCCGAAGGTTTCGGCTGGAACGCCGATGGCTGGGTCGGTGGCTACAACAAGGTAATGCTCATCGCCGTACTCAAGAACCGCCGCATCAAAGCCTTCCCTCGGCCCGTAAATGACTTTGGGGTCTTCAACACCAAGGTTTGGAAAGACGACCTCCCGCAATATCTCGTTCCTGAGTTTTCCCGGGGGAAGCTGATCCATAGCGATCACCGTTTGCCCTTAAACTCCCTCACAACGGATTCAACCTCTCTCAGGGTTTCCCCATCGCAGTCCCAGCACATTATCTCGAAGCTCGGGACACGGACGCTCACGCGAACCTTTCTTTTCCTCGCAATCTTGCTCACCTCGTAGTTGACCCGATAGGCCAAGTCCATTAGCTTTTCCGTCACGATTTCCTCCCTGTCTATGTACTGGAGCGGACAGCCCTCGCGCCACTGCCTTCTCCTCCCGTATTCGTACATGCGGTAGGGCCTTATTCCAGCCTCATCTGCAAGAGCCTCCACTTCCTCAGCGGTGTACTTTATCAGCGGCCGGAAGAACGGCACTCCAATTTTCGGCAGTTCGCAGAGCCGTATGTCGGTTTTGCACTGGTCGAGGAGAGCCCCTATTATCTTGTCGTTCGCGTTGTCGCCCTTAGCCAAAACATCAAAGCCGTTGTTGAGGGCGAACCACTTGGCGTTCCAGAGCATTACCTTCTTGCAGTTTATGCATATCGGCCCCTTTCTGCCGGTCGCCTCCCCAAGTAGGCCTTCCGTAACATCGACGAGATAGTGCTCAATGCCCAGCTTTTTGGTGAATCCCATCGCCCAGTTTAGCGTTTCCCTCCAGCTCCAGCGGTGGAAGAATGTTAAAGCCGAAACGTTAAGTCCGGCCTCCTTAAGGAGGTACAGAGCGAGGGAACTGTCCTTTCCACCGGAGAAAAGCAGGAGGATTTTCTTATCCTGAAGTCCGTTCCTGTAGCTGAATTCTTTTATTTCGCTCATGATACCGGAGAGCATGATAAAAGTTGGAGGGAGGTATTAAAAAGCTCACTCTCCTCTGAGGTCGAGATATGCCAGTGTTAGTGCGACAGCCACA
The DNA here is from genome assembly GCA_026986455.1 of Thermococcaceae archaeon. Classification (GTDB taxonomy): domain Archaea; phylum Methanobacteriota_B; class Thermococci; order Thermococcales; family Thermococcaceae; genus Thermococcus. The sequence goes on from JALSON010000359.1 coordinate 3,889, forward strand.
TATGGAGTTGTTATCAGTGAAGCCACGGCACTGCCCACGTATGGTATTAGACTCAAAATCATTGTTACTACACCAGCTATGATTATGAGTGCGATAAGGAACACCACAACATCACCAAAATTCCCCCTGACGAGACTGATACTCTCCCTTATCGCTTCGATGCCATCCATGTCCTCGAGCATTATTATAGGAATCGTGAATGCCACGAGAATCAGCCATATCAGTCCCGGAATTATGAGAAGCATCATGCCTATGAAAGCTCCGATAGCGATTATCACCGTTGCCACAATAAGACTGCTGAGCCTGCCGAGTGCAGCATTTATTCCCGTCATGTATCCCGGGGATTCGCCGGTGAGCTGTCTGTGAGCCATGTCAACTATCGCCCCAGCGGCTATAAGTGAAGCTATGAATGATATCAATCCCATTATGCCGGCCAGTCCAATTAATGCTCCCATTCCTGCCGGCCTCATCCTGAATACGCTTCCGCCAAATGCAACCCCGCTGAGGAGGTTGATGGCAAATGGCAGGAGTGCCGGAACAAAAAGGCCGTAGTTTTCCTTAAGCATTCCAACAGGTTCTGTAAGACTCTTTCCTATATCTATTCCCACTTTCAACACCTCGCTTGGTATGTTGCATTACTTTTGCGGTTCACGGTTAAATACTTTTCTAAAATTCCAGTAAATTTTGACAAACTTTATTTTTATGTGAGCTTTTGGAAACAGAATGGCAACAATTCATTCAAACTTTCCTGTTTTGAAGAACAATCCACCAATATTTAAAATCAAACCGTATCCTTTTGTTAGGCTCACCAAAGCTTTTTAAGGCGATCTACTGAGTATGAGAGTGAATTAGGCTAACCTAACGGTGATAGACATGATTGTACCATTGAACTCCCTGAAACCCGGGGAGAAGGGCATGGTGGTCAACATACTTGGAGGCTCCGGTGCGCGGCAGAGGCTCCTCGCCATGGGCCTGACCCCGGGAGCGACAGTTCATGTGATAGAATCACACCAGTTTGGACCCATCATTCTTTCGGTTAGCGGGACGAGGTTTGCCATAGGTAAGGGGCTGGCAGGCAAGGTTATGGTGAGGAAGCTATAACAAATATTACTGCTCTGTATGGTAATCCCAACGAGCGGGACAAGATTTGCCATTGATATAATTGAATAGGTAGGATTGTGGTGAGGAAGCTATGATGAAGGTTGTTGCCCTGGCAGGGAATCCAAATGTTGGCAAAACCACAATATTCAACGACCTGACGGGCATGAGGCAGCACGTCGGCAACTGGCCCGGCGTAACCGTGGAGAAAAAGGAGGGAATTCTCGAATACGCAGGCGAGAGGTTTCTCGTGGTCGACCTGCCCGGGACATACTCCCTCACAGCCCATTCGGTGGACGAGCTTGTGGCAAGGGATTTTCTCCTGAAGGGGAGTGCCGATGTTGTCGTTGATGTCGTCGATGCAACCGCCCTTATGCGGAATCTTTTCCTTACAATGGAAATATTTGAGATGGGACTCAGGAACATCATTATTGCCCTGAACAAGATTGATCTCGCCGAGAAAAAAGGCATTGACATTGATGTGAGAAAAATGGAATCCGTGCTTGGGGTTCCGGTTGTCCCGCTGAATGCCAAGGAGGGCATCGGGGTTGACGAGCTCAAGAAAAAGATACATGAGGTTGCAAACAGAAAAGCAAAAATCTCCCCCATAATGCCGAGGTATGACCCCGCCGTTGAGCGTGAAATCGAACATATAAGCAAAGCCCTAAAGCACACAGAACTTGCGGAAAAATACAGCCTCCGCTGGCTGGCGATAAAGCTCCTCATGAGGGATGAGGAGGTTATCAAGCTCGTCCTGCGTCATCTCGGGAGCGAGAAACTCAATGAAATCATGGGGCATATAGGAGAGGTTGAGGAGAGATACAAGAGGGCGATGGATTTGATAATCGCATCCCAGAAGTACGAATTTGTCGACAGCCTGATGCACAGGTTCATGCGCTACAGATTTGAGCAGGGGGAGACATTCAGCGACCAGCTCGACAGAATTCTGACCCATCCCATCTATGGTCTCCTCGTGCTTTTCGGTGTGTTTTATCTGGTATTCAAGTTTATCTTCGCCTTTGGAATGCCATTACAGGGAATGCTGGATGATGCATTTTCATCATTTGGACAGTGGATGGCCCCCCACATAGCAAGCGAAGCCCTCAGAGGGCTGCTGGTTGATGGTGTGATTGCGGGTGTGGGTGCTGTTCTGAGCTTTTTCCCTCTGGTCTTTCTTCTGTTCCTTGCGATGGCCTTTCTGGAGGACGTTGGATACATGGCCAGGGCGGCTGTTGTGATGGAGAGGATAATGAGGAAATTCGGTCTTCCGGGAAAAAGCCTCATACCTCTCGTTCTGGCCCTGGGATGCAATGTCCCGGCTGTGATGGGCACGAGAACCCTTGATGAGGAAAAGGACAGGATAGTGACTATGTTGATAAACCCCCTCATTCCGTGCAGCGCCAGGCTTTCGGTTATAAGCTTCCTTGCGGGGGCTTTCTTTAAGAGGAACCAGGCTCTTGTCGCTGTGAGCATATACTCAACCTCAATCATGCTTGCCCTTGTAATGGCATGGCTGTTCAGCAGATTTCTGGTAAGGGGTGAAAGCAGCCCGTTTATAATCGAGCTCCCGGAGTATCTGGTTCCTTC
>JALSON010000360.1 GCA_026986455.1 Thermococcaceae archaeon
CCACGTTAATGTCGGGCTTCTTTATAGCCTCCCCCATCTTTTCCGCTATTACCTTGAACTCCCCCATTATTTCTATGTCTATCTTCCTGGGCTCTGTTCTCTCCCCGATGAACCTCTCGGCCATCTTCTCGATTATCTCCCTGTGCTTATCCTCCTCTCTGGCCAGGAATAGAATCTCATCCCGTATTATGTCGCTCTTAACTATAGAAGCCAGCTTCTCGTAGGCCTCCTTTGCTCTGATCTCCGCACTGGCGGCAATCTCAAAAACTTCTTTATCGGTTACTTCCACTGACATCACCATATATACCTCGATTTTAAGTTTATTAACACTTTCGGAAATTAGACTTTCTCATGTCCTGAACATTCTGCGGGTGGATGAACCCTTGCAAGCATTCTCACATGAGAACACACTGACCTCCTCCCTTTGCGGGGGGAGGTTTGAGGGGTCTCATTCAAACCCAAGATAAAGCGGATCTTCGGCCGGTCAAAAATTCAAATTCCGAGCTCATAGGGACTAAGGTATGCAGCAATCATCAGATTGGATGATGTTTAGACAAAAAACTTCCGGATAAGTTTAAATACCCCTGCACACATTCTTCTTTCTCAGGAAGGAGGGAATCGATATGAAAGGAAAGAATACTGCAGGAAGACTGAAAGATGTATGCACCCGGACGAGCTTTGTGGAGACATCCACCCTTCTGGTGAGCTACTGCCATCATCATTGACTGTTCTACCGTATTCAGCCCAGCCTCTATCATCGAGGGGACATTTTCATCACAGGTTTTGGAGGGATTAGTGTGAGAAAGGATTTATTTTCGGAATCAGGGAGATTGGCGGATATTACGAAGTATTTAAGGCGCACATTCGAGCTCTGGGGATACAGGGAGGTGTTCCTTCCCGCGGTGGAGGAGTTCAGCGGGAACTTAAGGAAAGGCACGAAGTTCGCATACAACAACGGTTTCTATGTAATAAAGCCTGATCTGACGTCCCAGATACTCGCAAACCTCAAGGAGCCGAGGAGGATGAAGCTTTACTACATAAGTGAAGTTCTGAACGGAGGGATTAGGGGAAAATGGCAGGCGGGGGTTGAGTTTATTGGAGGAAAAGACGTCCAAATGCAGGTTGAGGTGCTTTTGACTGCCATAACATCCCTTGAGGCACTGGGCATTGAGGACTTCTATATAGATGTTGGAAGTCTAAAGGTCTGGGAGAACTCAATGGAGGGCATCGAGGAATTCAGGGGAGAGGTGTTCGAAGCACTGACGAGGAGAAACTTCGAAATCATCGAGAGGCTGCCGATTAGTGAGGAGAAGAAGGAGGAGCTCTGGCGTCTCTTCAACTTCCGCGGAAAAAGATGCGGATACGGGAAGCTCAATGAGATTGTTGATGCGGTGGATGATGAGCGGGTCTTCATAGACTTCGGCACTATAAGGCCCCTCCCCTACTACAGGGACATAATTTTCGAGATATACTCTCCCAGACTTGGAAAGCCCCTTGGGGGAGGAGGGGAATACACTTTCAAGGGAACCGATGCCTTTGGATTTGCCTTTGACCTGAACGCCCTCTCGAAGCTCTTCGACGGCAGAAAAATGGAGAAGAGCCGGAAGAAAGTGAGCGGGGATCTGAGGGAGGCATACAGGCTTGCAAGGGAGCTCGTAAAGCTCGGCATTCCTGTGGAGGTGGGAGAATGAGATTCGTTCTTCCAAAGGGAAGGCTGTTCAAAGGATCCCTTGAAATCCTGAGGAAAGCAGGGGTTGAGCTAAAACCTCCAGAAAACAGAGAGCTGATAGTAAAAAACGGGAAGTACGAGCTTCTCCTTGCAAGATCCTTTGATGTCCCGGTTTATGTTGAGCACGGGGTGGATGTTGGCATAGCCGGAAGCGACGTGGTCGAGGAGAGGGAGAGCGACGTTCTCATTCCCCTTGAACTGCCCTTTGGAAAGTGCCGCCTGAGCCTGGCCATGCCCGCGGAAAGCCTCACCGAAATCGAAGATATGGAGGGCTTCAGGATCGCCACGAAATATCCAAACATTGCGAGGAAGTTCTTTGAAAGAAGGGGGGTGGATGTTGAGGTGATAAAGCTCCACGGGAGCATAGAGCTCGCCCCAAAAATCGGGATTGCTGATGCCATCGTTGACATAGTCGAAACGGGGAACACGCTAAGGGCAAACGGTCTGGTTGAGGTCGAGAAGATAATGGACGTTTCCGCCCTGCTTCTGGTCAACAGGGTCTCTCAAAAGGTTAAGTTTGAGGAGATAAACCGGCTCGTTTTAAAGCTTAAGGAGGCTGGTAGGAATGATGTTTGATCTGGAGAAATATGTTGGAAATGTATTGAGGGATATCAGGGAGAGGGGCATTGAGGCCGTTAGGGAGTACTCAAGGAAGTTTGACGGCTACGATGGGGAGTTTCCTGTGAGTGAAGAGGAGTTTGAAGAAGCCGAGAGACTGATTCCGGAGGAGGATAAGAGGATAATAGCGAGAACCATTGAGCGCGTCAGGGAGTACCACGAGAAGCAACTCGAAAGGGACAAGCTCTACATAAAGAACGCATCGCTTTACGGCATAATCTACAGGCCGATAGGGAGGGTGGGAATCTACGTCCCGGGAGGAAAGCCCCTCCCCTCATCGCTCATAATGACCGCGGTTCCTGCAAGGATAGCCGGCGTTAGGGAGATAGCCGTTGCAATACCGCCGAAGGAGGGGAAGATTAACCCCTACGTCCTCTACGTCGCAAAGCTCCTCGGCATTAGGGAGGTCTACAAGCTCGGCGGAATTCAGGCTATCGCTGCAATGGCCTACGGCATTGGGATGAAGAAGGTGGACAAAATCTTTGGACCCGGGAACAAATTCGTGAATGAGGCAAAGAGGCAGGTTTTCGGTGTCGTGGGAATTGACAGCCTGGCTGGGCCATCGGAGATAGCCATCATAGCGGATGAGAGTGCGAATAAAGACTATGTTCTTGCAGACCTGCTCTCCCAGCTGGAGCACGGGAAGGACTCAAAGGCATGGCTTTTGACGACTTCAAAAGAGCTCGCCGAATATTGCAATAAGGAGGGTGTTGAGGTCGTTTTGTGCGAAAGCCTGGAGGAGTGTGCGGAAAAGGTCAACGAAATAGCTCCGGAGCACCTGGAGATAATCACAAAGGAGCCCCTGAAGTTGGTGGACTTAATAGAAAATGCTGGAGCAATTTATCTTGGGGAATACACACCCGTTCCAGCGGCGGATTACTTCCTCGGCGTAAATCACGTCCTCCCAACGGGCGGAGCGGCCAGGTTCAGCGGCGTTTTAACGGTCATGGACTTCATGAAGAGAATAAGCCTAGCCTACGTGAGCAGGGAGGAGTTTTTGCAAGAGAGGTATTTAGGAATTCGCCTGGCGGAGATAGAGGGCATGGAGAAGCACAAAAAGAGCATGGAGGTGAGAAGATGAGGCGCAAAACAAAAGAGACTGATATCATCGTAGAGGTTGGCGTTGAGGGAAGAATAGAAACGGGCGATAAAGTCTTTGACCACCTCCTCACCGCTTTATTCTTTTACATGCGGGAAGAGGTCAGTGTGAGTGCCGAGTGGGACCTAAGGCACCACCTGTGGGAGGACTTGACCATTACGCTCGGCGAGGAGCTCAGGGAGAAAATTAAGGGCAAAAAGATAGCGCGCTTTGGGAATGCGATAATGCCCATGGACGATGCCCTTGTGCTCGTCGCCGTGGACATCTCTGGTAGGGCGTATGCCAACGTTGAACTCTCGCCCATGGAGGGCGAGGAGGGATTTGAGCTCACTTTGGTCAGGGAGTTCCTCTGGGCCCTGGCGAGGAGCCTCAACGCCACCATACACGTAAAGCAGCTGAGCGGGGTTAATGCGCACCACGTCATCGAGGCGGCATTTAAAGGATTGGGCACCGCTTTAAGGCAGGCTTTAAGCGAAAGTGAGCGCTTAGAGAGCACAAAAGGAGTTCTGTGAGGTGGTAATGTGAGAGAAATAGCGATAGTTGATCTCGGCATAGGTAATCTGGCCAACGTGAGAAAAGCTTTAGGTGGAGTGATCACGAACGACCCCTACGAGATTGATAGGGCCGAAAAAATAGTTTTGCCTGGCGTTGGAAACTTCGGGGCTGTAATGGAGAGGCTTGAACCGCTAAGGGGGGTTATCCTGGATACCATAAATGAGGGGAAGCCGTTCCTCGGGATATGCCTGGGGATGCAGCTGCTCTTTGAAGAGAGCGAGGAAAGCCCGGGAAGCAGGGGGCTTGGCGTGTTTGAGGGCAAAGTTGTGCGCTTTAGAGGCGTCAGAACACCGCACATTGGCTGGAACCAGGTCTTTCCCTCCAAAGAGTGCCCGCTCTTTGAGGGAATCAAAGAGGGAGCATACTTCTACTTCGTGCACTCCTATTACGTAAATCCCCGGGATGAGGAGGTTGTTGCGGCCAAAACGGACTATGAATCCATGGTCTTTACATCAGCGGTCTGCAAGGATAATGTCTTCGGGGTTCAGTTCCACCCGGAAAAGTCGAGCAAAAACGGGCTGAGACTTTTAAAGAACTTCAGGAGGCTTTGAGATGAGAATTTATCCAGCGATTGATTTAATGAATGGAAAGGCTGTGCGCCTTTACAAAGGCAGGAAGGAGAGCGTAAAGGTTTATGGAGATCCGGTGGAGATGGCCAGGGGTTTTGTCAAGCTTGTGGATAAAATCCACATCGTTGACCTTGACGGAGCCTTTGAAGGAAAGCCCCAAAACCTTGACGTCGTGAGGAGGATAATAGAGGAGACGGGACTGAAGGTTCAGATGGGCGGAGGCTTTAGGGACTATGAGAGCATAGCGAAGGCCTACTCAATCGGCGTCGAGAACGTCATAATTGGCACGAAGGCCTTTGATCTGAAGTTTTTGGAAAAGATAACCCGGGATTTTGAAGGGATAACTGTCAGCTTGGATGCAAGAGGCGGAAGGATAGTGGTGAAGGGCTGGGAGGAGGAGAGCTCCATAACCGTTGAAGAGGCTTACGGGATGCTCAAAAAGTACGTTAACAGGTTCATCTACACGGCAATTGAGAAGGATGGCACATTGACGGGAATTGAAAAAATAGAGCGCTTCTGGGATAGAGAGGAGTTCATCTATGCCGGCGGTGTCTCAAGCGTTGAAGATATTCTAAAGCTTAAAGAAATTGGGTTTTCCGGGGCAATAGTCGGAAAAGCCCTCTATGAGGGCAAGGTTACTTTAGAAGAGCTGTTAAATGTATTAGGTGATTGAGATGTTGGCTAAGAGGATTATCGCGGCTTTGGACATAAGGGAAGGGAGAGTTGTTAAGGGAATAAAGTTTCAGAACATTCGCGACGCTGGAGATCCAGTAGAGCTGGCGAAGCGCTACGAGGAGGAGGGGATAGACGAGATAGTATTCCTCGACATTACGGCATCTTACGAGAAAAGAAGAATTCTCTTCGATTTGGTGAAGCGCATTGCGGAGGAGATTTACGTCCCCTTCACGGTTGGCGGGGGCATCAAGAGCGTTGAGGAGATCAGGGAGATAATAAAGAGCGGCGCCGATAAGGTCTTCCTGAATACGGCCGCAGTTGATAACCCTGAGCTCGTTAGGGAGACGGCGGAGGTCGTCGGGAGTGCAAATCTGGTCATAGCAATTGATGCAAAGTGGAACGGGAAGTTCTGGGAGGTCTATACCCACGGCGGGAGAAAGGCGAGGGGGATGGATGCTGTGGAGTGGGCAAAGGAGGTTGAAAAACTTGGAGCCGGTGAGATTTTGCTCACGTCTATGGACACGGACGGAACGCAGGAGGGCTTTGACATACCCCTAACCAAGGCGATAGTCGAAGCCGTTGACATTCCAGTTATTGCCTCCGGGGGTGCCGGAAGCCCGGAGCACTTCTATGGGGCGTTTAAAATCGGCGCAAGCGCGGCTCTGGCCGCATCAATCTTCCACTATGGGAAATACACGGTTAGGGAGCTCAAGGAGTATCTGGCGGGGAGGGGTGTGAATGTCAGGCTTGAATGAGCTTATGGGACAGGTTGACTGGAGGAAGAACAACGGGATTGTCCCGGTAATTGTGCAGAGCGTTGATGGGGAAGTTTTGACTTTAGCCTATATGAACGAGGAAGCGCTTAGGAAGACTTTAGAGACGGGCTATGCCCACTACTACTCAAGGAGTCAAAAGAGGATCAGGATGAAAGGCGAGGTCAGCGGGAACGTCCAAAAGGTGAAAGAGGTAAGGATAGACTGCGACAGCGACGCTTTGCTTCTAATAGTTGAGCAGGTCGGTGCAGCCTGCCACACCGGCAACTACTCCTGCTTCTACAGGAAACTGGGGGAGCCCGAAAAAACGGTTGGCGGGATAGACTACTCTCTAACGGTGCTGAGGGAGCTTGAGGAGCTCATAAAACAGAGAAAAGAAAAGCCCGTCGAGGGTTCATACACCTCAAAGCTGTTCAGAGAGGGGAAGGAGGAGATATACAAGAAGTTCGGCGAGGAGGCGGTGGAAGTTCTGGTCGCTGAAGGAAGGGAGAGGATAATTTACGAAACGGCCGATTTGCTCTATCATCTGCTGGTTTTGCTGGCGTATAAT
>JALSON010000361.1 GCA_026986455.1 Thermococcaceae archaeon
CCGTCAACAAGAAGCGCAGGAAGGAGGTCAAACCTGTCGCAAACTACCTCCTCGTTCGCGGTGCCGGAACCTACCCCGACATACCCATGAAGTTCACCGAACAGTGGAAGGTGAGAGCGGGGGCAGTTATAGCGGTCTCGCTCGTTAAGGGCGTCGCAAGGGCGATAGGCTTTGACGTATACACGCCGGAAGGAGCCACCGGCGAGTACAACACCGACGAGATGGCGAAAGCGAGGAAGGTTGTTGAGCTCCTCAAGGAGTACGACTTCGTTTTCCTTCACTTCAAGCCGACTGACGCTGCAGGCCACGACAACAATCCAAAGCTAAAGGCCGAGATGATAGAGAAGGCCGACAGGATGATCGGCTACATAGTTGAACACATTGACCTTGAGAACGTCGTTATGGCCATAACCGGCGACCATTCAACGCCCTGCGAAGTCATGAACCACAGCGGCGATCCCGTTCCGGTTCTCATCGCAGGTGGAGGAGTCAGAGCTGACTACACCGAGAGCTTTGGTGAAAGGGAATGCATGCGCGGTGGTCTCGGACGGATCAAGGGGCATGACATAGTGCCGATAATGATGGATCTCATGAACCGTTCTGAAAAGTTCGGAGCTTAGCTTCCTCCTTTCACTTTTTGGGTTTTTTTGCTTTTTAAATGCTCCTTAAGCTTTTGTATTCCCTTCTCCATTTCCCTGCAGTTCAGCCTGCGGTTGAATTGTTCCGAATGTACCGGTTTTTAAACTCCCCTATCCCTGCATCTTCCCAAAACCGAAAACTTTATAAAGTCTGCATGCATATGTAATATTGAAGTTACATATGCAGGAGGTTGAAAACATGAGAAAGAAAATATTTGGAATCGGGTTGCTGGTGCTGGCCCTGTTCGGGCTGGTGATAGGAGGGGCAGCCGCCTACAGAGGAATGCCCGGGCCAAACCCCGAGGCACCGCAGACATATGCGGAGGAATACAGCATGCCGCTGAGCGACGAGGAGGCCAGCGGGCTTATTTACATGGTCGAGGAGGAGAAGCTCGCAAGGGACGTCTACCTCACGCTGTACAACGAAACCGGTCTGAGCGTGTTTGAAAAGATAGCCTGGAGCGAGCAGATGCACATGGATGCAGTGCTTTCACTGATAGAGAAGTACAACCTAACCGCACCCCAGACGCTTGAGCAGGTCGGCGTCTTCCAGAACGAGGAACTTCAGGCGCTCTACGACAGGCTCGTTGAAACAGGAAGCCAGAACACAACGGAGGCCCTCAAGGTGGGGGCACTCATAGAGGAGACTGACATAAAGGATCTTCAGAACTGGCTCGCCAAGACCGACAACGAGGACATCGAGCAGGTGTATGAACACCTAATGGCCGGCAGCGAAAACCACCTGAGGGCATTTGTGAGGAACCTTGAAGCCTACGGCGTTGCCTACGAGCCTCAGGTGCTTGGAGAGGAACAGGTTCAGGATATACTGAGCTCAACCGGTGAGCACGGTCATGGTATGATGGGTGGTAAAGGAAAAGGCCACGGCAGGAACGGCATGGGAAGAATGGATGGAGAACACAGAGGAATGCACGGCACGGGGCAGAAAACCCACAGAGGAGACGGCATGAGGGGCGAAGCCTGCGGCATGGGCTTTGAGGACTGATGCCCCTCCGGTATTTTCTTTTTTCTTTGAAATCCCGGCTACCGACCTTCACCTAGGCAGGCGAAAAGCATAATTAGGCTGAATTCCCTATTCTGAACGGTGGGAGCATGAAGCGGATTCCGGTTTTCGATGATCTTAAAAGGATAGGCGATTTCAGAGTCACATCCATCGGCATGGGGACGTGGGGCATAGGCGGACGGGAACGGCCAGACCGCAGCCGCGACAGGGAGAGTGTTGAGGCTCTCCGCTACGGCCTTGAGCTCGGGATAAACCTAATAGACACTGCGGAGTTCTACGGTGCCGGACACAGCGAGGAGCTCGTTGGGAAAGCCATAGAAGGCTTCGAGCGTGAAGAACTCTTCATCGTCAGCAAGGTGTGGCCCACGCACTTCGGCTATGAGAGCGCAAAGAAGGCCGCGCGGGCGAGTGCAAGGAGACTGGGCACGTACATAGACCTCTACCTCCTCCACTGGCCGGTTGATGACTTTGGGAGGATAGAGGAGACGCTTCACGCTCTGGAGGAGCTCGTTGATGAGGGACTTATCAGATACATAGGCGTGAGCAACTTCAACCTTGAGCTTCTCAAGCGCTCCCAGGAGGCCATGAGGAGGTATGAGATAGTTGCCAATCAGGTCAAGTACTCTCTGAAGGACAGGTGGCCCGAAAATAGCGGACTGCTCGACTACATGAAAAGGGAAAAGATTGCTCTGATGGCATACACTCCCCTTGAAAAGGGCTCCCTCGCCAGAAACCGGTGCTTGGCTGAAATTGGAAAACCCTACGGCAGAACCGCCGCCCAGGTGGCCCTGAACTATCTAATCTGGGAGGATAACGTTATTGCGATTCCGAAAGCCGGGAGAAAGACTCACGTTGAAGAAAACGCCGGAGCCATGGGATGGAGGCTCTCGAAGGAGGACAGGGAGAAAGCGAGAGGGTGCATGATGCAGTAATGCACATCTCTCATTTAACCTGCATGAAGCTCATCAGCATGTAGAATATGAAGTAGCTAGCAAAAGCTATCCGGGTTAAAGCCCTCTTCACCCACGGGGTGGGCTTTCTGAGAAGCTTCATAATACTTGCAAGGATACCGCAGAGTATTAACGTGGGAATAGAAGGTGCATAAGATAAAAGAGCATGTCAGGAAGTGCTCTATCTATGCCAAGGGTGTCAAATATAGCTACAGTAAAAACAGCATAAAAGGGGAAAAGATAAACAAAATAATCCCGAAAGCCACAATTATTATGGTATCTCTTTCCATGAGATTCACCTGAGGGGGGCATGTTTCCACGGCAGCTGGGCAGTTCCCCACCGAATACTATGGGGATAGGTTTAAAAAGTTATTAAAGTATTGGGAGAGCATTTACCCCTTCAGAAACGCCTCGACAAGGTTCCTCGTCTCGTTGAAGGCCTCAAGCGGGATTCCCTTCGGCAGGCCGCCGATTTCTCCTTTCACGTCCTTGAGAACGCCCTCCCCAGCACCGAGGAACATGCCCTCACTGACTATTCCGCGGAAGCTGGCCGGCGGGAGCAGGGCAACGGCAACACGGTTGCCCTCCTTCACCGTCAGGTCGTTGGTGACAACTGTTATCGCCCTGTCGCCAATGTTCACGTTGGTAACAAGCAGCCTGTCGGCATTCGGGTGCTTTCCGACGCTCATGACCTCGCCGACCTTTATATCGACGGCTATAACGGGGTCATTTATCTTGCCGAGAGCTAAGCGTTTATCGAGGCCGAGGATCGTGTTGAGGAAGAAGCGCACTTTGGCCGCTGCCTCTTCCACCTTCTCACGCTCGCTTTTATCCGCTAAGCTGATGAACTTGTGGTGCCAGTCCTCCCCTCCAAGGGCTTCGATTATACCGCTGGCCTTTTCCTTAAGTGCCTTCATCTGCGGTGTTTCAATCAGCTCCTTCGGCTCGATGTAGGAATAACGCATCGCCTGTATCTCCGGGAGCATCTCCTTCGCTAATTGAATCGCTCCCTTCTTGTTCCACTTCCCCTTGAACTTCGCGTGTTCCACAGTCTTCAGGAACAGCTCCACGCTCTTCTCCGCCACCAGTAAGCGGTAATCCTTACTCGTGTCCCACATTCCTCTCACCCCATATCGCCTTCAGGATTTTGCTCTTAACGCTTTCGTTTTTTATAACGTCGAGTATCTCCAATGCCTTCCGTTTATCTCCCCTCCGGGCATACATGAGTGCTATCCTTCCGAGAACCCTGTCGCTTATCTCCTCATCCTTTATTATTCCCGCAATATTGAGTGCATCATCCAGGAGCCCGAGCTTTATGAGGCGGTATGCCACCCCTTCCAGCGCAATATCCTTCGGTCTGATGTCCTGAAGGAACATCATGTCATAGGCATCTTTAAGCAGGACCCTGGCCAGCCGCTCCTGCCCGTGGAGGAAAAGCCAGTATGCGACGTTCATCAGTGCCACCGGCTTTTCCTCATCCTGAAGGTATCTGACGGCAAAGACCGCCTTATCTATATCCCCGATTTCCAGGAATTTTGTCACAGCGACGCTTCCCTCTTTTAGAACGTCCTCGATTGTCCTGATTTTTTCATTCACCATCGAGGCTGTGAGCCGTTTGTTTATGATGAGATGGATGTCCCTTGCCAGACTGTAGAATTTCAGTGCCCTTCTGTCATGGATATGATCCGCCCCCTCCATTATGGCGTCAGCGAGCGCGGAGAACATGGAGACAACAGCTGAATACGGCTCTCCCGACCTTTCAATAACCTCAACCGCCCGGGTGTAATAATGATAAGCATCATCCACGAGGCCCGCAAGGATCATCATACCCGCTATATGGGCAAGGGCATCGGCACGCCATTTAGAGAGCTCCATTCCCTCCGCCAGATGCACGGCCTCCTCAAAGTAGTGCCATCCCGTCGTTTCTGCCCCCGTGCTGTAAAGCGCCTCCGCAGCAGCGCTCAGTGCCTTAACCCGGTCAATGGGATTTGTTATATCGTTTATTGCATCGTTTATACAGGCCAGCACGAGGTTGTAATCCTCCACGTTTCTCACGTATTTCAAAATCAGCGAGAGTATCTCCACGGTGATGAGGGGATTCCCCGCATCGAGGGCAAACTTCAAAGCCCCCTCAACATCCCCCTCTTCCAGGCGCTCCTTTACAATGTCCAGCATACCACCCACCGTTATGTGAAGTGAGACCCCATCATAAAAAAGGGTATCGGAAGTTAAGTCTCTCCGGACTTCAGTTCCTCCAGAATGCTTATTCTGATTTCCTCATCCTGAATGCCCTCAGCAATCGACAGGGCTCTATTTATCTCCCCTCTCCTTGCGTAGGATATGGCAATATCTCCCAGCAATCCGGATGCCCTCTTTTCGTCCTGAATTATTCCCGTTATCGTGAGGGCTTCCTCCAGAAGTCCGATTCTCAGGAACCGTCTCCCGACACTTTCAAGCTCGCTGTCATCTGGTTTGAATTTTCCAACCAGGATTGTGTTAAGGGCATCTTCAAGAACCGACCTGCCAAGCCCCCTGTACTCATGGAGAAAGAGCCAGTAGGATATTTCGAGGAGTGAGAATGCCTTCTCCCGTGGAGGCAGAAAGCGGGTCATCTTCATTGCCCTCTCTATATCCCCCATGTTAATCAGGTCAACGATTGCCGCACTCTTTCTCTTGAGAACATCCTCCACAAGCTTCATTTTCTCCTCCAGCACCTCCACCTGGAGGGTGAAGCGTATTGAGGTGTAGAGCTCTCTTGCCAGTCTGTAGAAGTCGAGGGCTCTCTCCGTTGGAGTTTCGTCTCCCGTTTTTTCTATCAGGCGGGCAATCTTTATAAGTGCCAGTATGACCTCGGAGTAGAGTGCCCTTGAAAACTGGAGCTGCTCAACAGCGAGCCTGAAGTACTTGTAGGAGTCGCTGTATCTATCGGAGAGGGCAAGATTCTGGGCTATGGCAGCAAACACCTCAGCCTTGACCTTGGGCGACCTCAGGGAATCCGCCATCTGAATCGCAGACTCAAATGCTTTTTCAGCCTCCTTATCCCTGTCAAGGAGGTAGAGGGCACGGCCCAGAAGGGACATGGCGACGATTTTTTCGGGTGTTGAGGTTATCTCATCCAGTGCATCCAGCATCGGGGGAAGTACATCCTCCCTTCGGGAGATTTCGACAACAGCAACCAGAGTTTTCAATCGCTTCACAGGATTCTCTATCTCCCCTGCTTTTTTCACGGCTCCCCTTACATCACCAACCTCAGCGAGATGGATTATCTCATCCACCCCTCGACCTCCTGTCCCATTCTTCAAGCATGAGGTCAAGAGCGAGGAGATTCGTGAGCTTAAGCCTGACACTCCTCTCCTCCCAGTCTATGCTACCCTTAAAATCGTTGAGGAGGTCAAAAACCTTCTCCGCTTCCCTGGCCGGAAGGTTCCTTCCGTAGAACTCCTCACCGCAGTGAGGGCATTTAAAAACAAAATCCCCGAGACTTTCCATAAAGGCGTTTCTGTCCTTTAAAATCTCCCTGAAATCCTCAAGTTCAAGCATCTGTTCAACAAGCTCCTCCCATTTAAGGGCCCTTCCACACAGCGGACACCTCGCCATTCATATCCCCCTCAGAAATTTTTCAACCTCTTTAATCAAAAACTTTAGGGCATCATCGAGATTGGATCTCCCGTTGGCCCCTGCGGCTCCGGCATGTCCTCCTCCCGAGCCATCAATAATTGGCCCCACCATCTCCATTATTCTACCGAGGTGGAGGCCTTTCTTCACGAGATTTTCCCTTGCCCTTGCCGAAATCCTTACGCCTTTTTTTTCGCTTCCGACTATGGCAACGTCGGCCCCCAGCTGGAGAAATGTTTTGCAGGCTAAGGATTCATACGCGGAAACCTTTGATACCGCTATTATATACCTGCCTGCCTTTTTAAGCTCCACCCTCTGACAGGCCTTCAGCACC
>JALSON010000362.1 GCA_026986455.1 Thermococcaceae archaeon
CTACAACGTCAGGGTTGTTAAGGTTAAGGACAGGATTTTAGCCCTAACGAGGGGCGGCTTCGTCTGTCCCTTCACGACGGAGAGGATACTGGACTTCGTGAACGAGGAGTTCTTCAGGGATTACCCAAATCTCGTCTTGGTGGGGGAGATGGCCGGGCCGGAGAGTCCGTACATAGTAGAGGGGCCGCCCTACGTTAAGGAGGACATTCAATTCTTCCTCTTTGACATCCAGGAGAAGGGGAGCGGGAGGAGCCTGCCGGTTGAGGAGAGACTCAGACTGGCTGAAGAGTACGGGCTTCGCCATGTTGAGACCTTTGGTCTCTACGACCGCTCGAAAATCAAGGAGTTGCATGAGCTCATCGAAAGACTCAGCCGGGAGAGAAGGGAGGGCATCGTCATGAAGACACCGGACATGAAGAGAATAGCCAAGTATGTAACACCCTACGCAAACATCAACGATATCAAAATAGGCTCGCACATCTTCTTTGATCTGCCCCACGGCTACTTCATGGGGAGAATTAAGAGGCTCGCCTTCTATCTGGCCGAGAAGCACGTCAAGGGAGAGGAGTTCGATGAGTACGCGAAAGCCCTCGGAAAGGCCATCCTTCGGCCCTTCGTTGAGAGCATCCACGAGGTCGCCAGCGGCGGCGAGGTCGAGGAGGTCTTCACGGTAAGGGTGAAGAGCATAAGCACCGCCCATAAGATGGTGACTCACTTTGAGAGGCTTGGCGTGAAGATCCACATCGAGGACATCGAGGAGGTACGGCCCTACTGGAGGATAACCTTCAAGCGGGTCTATCCGGACGCCACACGCGAAATCAGGGAGCTGTGGAACGGAAGGGCGTTCGTGGATTGAAGCCGAAAGGCTTAAATACTAATCCTGATTAGCACTAATCATGATTAGTAAATTCGTTGACAGAGAGAAAGAGCTTGAAGTACTTGAAAGGGAGTGGGAGTCGGCTCCTTCGTTTGTAGTTCTTTATGGCAGGAGGAGGGTTGGGAAAACACGGCTCTTGGTTGAGTTTTCCAGGGGAAAAAGGGTATTCTTCCACACGTTTATGGAGGGGACAAGAGAGAACCAGATAAGAATGCTCCGAAAAGAGCTGGCGGAATTTTTCAACGATGAGCTTTTCCTGAGTTTTTCCGAGTGGTTCCCTCTCCTCAAGTATCTTGCCCTGAAAATCGACCAGAAGACGGCAGTAATCTTTGATGAGTTCACGTATGCCATTAAAGGTGACAGGAAAATTCTGAGTGCCCTCCAGAGGGCATGGGATCATGAACTGTCAAAAAAGCCCGTTATGCTCGTCCTTTCGGGATCTCTACTCGGCATGATGCGTGATGAGGTTTTAAGCTATTCGTCTCCCCTTTATGGAAGGAGAACTGCAGGATTCATGCTGCGCCCATTGGCTTTTAAGAACGCACTTAAATTCTTTGAGGACTTTTCCATTGGCTTGAGGGCATACATGCTTGTGGGTGGTGTTCCCGCGTATCTCTCAATAGCAGGGAGGCGCGGAAGCATCGAGGGCCTCCTGCGGGAGTTCATAACCCCGGAGGGCTTTTTCTACGATGAGCCTTACATAATCCTCTCACAGGAGCTCAGAGAGCTCAAATTGTACTTTTCAATACTCTCCGCCGTGGCGGAGGGAAGGACGAAGCCAGGTGAAATTGCTGGAAGGGCGGGGGTTGAGGCGAGGAAGCTTTACCCCTACCTTGAGACCCTCATAAGGCTCGGCTTTCTCAGAAAGGAGCTCCCGGTGGTTGGAAAGGCAACGCGTGGGCTCTACCGTATAAATGACCCCCTGTTGCTGACGTGGTTCACGCTCGTATATCCAAACAGAACTGAGATCGAAACGGGGATTCTAAAGGCGGAGGAGCTTGAAGAATGCCTCCAGAGGATTTATTCCGTGAGATTTGAGGAGCTTTCGAGGGAGTTTCTCATCGAGGTCAACAAAGCCGGAAAGCTTCCCTTCAGATTTACAAAGATTGGCCGCTGGTGGAGGAAGGGTGAGGAGATTGATTTGGTGGCTTTGAATGAGCGTGAAAAAAAGGCTTTGTTCGTTGAGGTGAAGTGGAAAAGCCTTAGCTTGAGGGAAGCTAAAGGAGTTCTGAGGGAGTTGGAGAGGAAGGCGGAGCTTGTGGGGCTGGAAGGGTGGGGGAAGTTCTACGGTCTCGTGGCGAAGCAGCTTGGGGGTAAGGAAGGGCTGAGGGACGAGGGCTACCTCGTCTGGGACTTGAGAGATTTCGAAAGGCTTATTTCCTTTGAGGGAGAAATTTAGTGGGTGGTGTTATGTCCCTTCTGCCTTTATCGGGAATGTTCATCTTCGGAGGGAAGAAGAAAAAGGAGGAAAAGCCAAGGAAGAAAACATGGGATGAAAAACTGGAAGAGTTTGCAAAGAAATACGGACTTCCAAAGGAAAACGTGGAATACATCGCGTACACGTACCTCAGTCCGTCAATTGGTTTCTTGAGGATCCTCGCTCGAGCAAGCCCCGATGGATCATACAAGAGGGTTGCAAAGGCCCTTTCCGCGGAGAAGCAGGCAGACGGATATATGTATATTAAGGGGATTCATGAACACCCGTACCACAAAAAAACAGGGGCGAATATAACCCAAAAGCCGTTCATCTCCCACTGCTCCACGGTTTTCTGACGCTGGCCCTCGCCCACCATATGGGCTCGAGCTCCCCTTCCATTGGAGATGCTGTTGGTGACGCGTTATACGATTGGACAGACATAGGTAAGGGTTGGGAAGAACTCAAGAAAAACCCCGAAGAATTTGCAGAATATGTTTTGAGCTACCTGGAACAAACCGGGAGCGCGCCGATAAACAGGGATGCGACAAAGAAGGTAATTGTGCAGGCAGTCCAGAAATCTGCTAAGGTACTCGACAAGATGATTCCCTCCGTAGAGAGCCTAAAGCATCTGAAAGCAACATCACACGCTGTTTCCGGAGCTGTAGATGATCCCTTCGTTGTTCTCCGGAACGCAGGCATCGACATAGAGCCAGAACTTGAAGAGTTCCGTCAGTTTCTGGCGGAGATCAGCGGTAAGAAGACAGAACCGGAAAAGGGGAGATGAGCAACTGAGATTCCCAAACCTCCGGGAGAACTTATGGAGGCAAAGCTCGAAGTCCTCTCAATCCTCAACGGCCTCGAGTTTGTGGGCTATTCTGAGGAGGCAAAGAGAAAGGCAATTGAAATGCTCTCCTCGCGGATAGAAGAGATCTCTGCTGAAAAGCTAACGCCGGAGAACCTTCAAAAGCTCGGCTTCTACGCCTTCGCTATCGAGATAATAAAGAGCGGAAACTTCGAGAGGCTGAGAGAGATTGGGAAGCTCTAACTTGCGCCCCCACAAGTAGCTTTCAGGGGTGCAAGTTAGAGCTCCCTAAACACCCGCTCAAGCATCGGATCCGGGATTTTGTAATGTCCTTCTCTCTTTTCAACGTAGCCAGACTTCACGAGGTTCTCAAGCAAAGCTGAGAAGTTCGAGTCGTTTACGGGGCCGAGCTTTAGGGTGATGTAGTAATTGTTTTCATTTAAATCTCGGAATGTCTTAGATGAGGTTTTTAAAATGGTTTGTTTGCTATTGACGCCTGTTGGGCGTTGATTTTAAGGTCAAACCTTCTAAAAGGAGCAAATTAATGGTATTCCCACAGCACAAACGCCTACTAAACCGAAACCGTTCTAAATCTGGCACTTCAAAAAAGAGCTACAAACCTTGATCAAACTCTCCGGGACTGTCGTCCCTCGTATCGAGCAGAGCTCGACATCACGCAGGCGAACAAACTTTTTCCAAAAGTTTGATCAAAAGAGTTCCCTTTCTGTTGAGCTAGCAGAGAATCAAAGCGTGCACCTAAAATCTACCTGTGTATGAGAGGCTTAAATCTAAAAACAGCCTTGTGAAGGGTTTCAACTTCATTCTGGCGTCCTTTGGACGCCTTGTGGGGAGTGAAACACTGAAAAACTGCCAACTGAAGAGTAAACCACACGAAAAACAAGCAATTTTAGAATTGCACGTGGTTTTTCCGCCAGCGCTTTGCGAAGCAAAGGGCTGATTGCAAAAATTTTGTACACCTCCCAGCCCAAAAAAGGGTGGAAGGGTTCGAAAGCCTTTTAAATAGTCCTCTTTAACTCCCACTCAGCTTTAGACGGAAGGATGACCCGAAATGGCATGGCATATCTTCATACCTGATTCACTCCTCGAAGAGACCGACGACCCGAAAATCAGAACGTACAAGGTTGGACAGATAGCAAGAGCAGCGGCAATCTTTGGAGTCGAGGGCATCTGGGTCTACAGAGCGGGTGGCAGGGACGGAAAGTTTATCAAAACCATCCTTGAGTACGCGGAAACTCCCCAGTATCTCCGAAAGGAGCTCTTCCCGCTGATGCCGGAACTCAGGCATGCTGGTGTCATCCCACCCCTGAGAACCCCCCACCACAAGCTCAAGTCCAAGCCGAAGGTCGGTGAGCTCAGGGAGGGGTTTGCATTCAGAAGGGGCAGGAGATACTACGCTGACATAGGCCTTGATGAAACGGCAGAGGTCGAGGGAAAAATTGAAGGGCGCGCAACCTTCAGAATCGTCTCAGTAAGGCCGCTCAGAGTGATACCCGCAAGGCCGGTTGAATACTGGGGTTACAGGGTGCACCTCACGAGGAAGTCCTTGGCAAAAACACTTAAAAAGGCGGGGCTGGACTTAGCCATCGCGACCTCACGCAGGGGTGAGGATGTGCGGTATGCAACTCTCCCTGAACTTAAAGGGAGGATAGGTTTCGTGTTTGGGTCTCCGAGGAGAGGCGTGCTGGAGACCCTGAGAGATTACAATGAGGATTATCCCTTTGATTTAATCCTCAATACCGTTCCAAATCAAAAAACAAAAACTGTAAGAACGGAGGAGGCTGTCTTAGCCACTCTGGCTGTGTTTAATTTCATAAGGAGGGATTGAAATGGGAAAAATACACAGACCAAGAAGAGGTTCACTGGCGTATTCCCCGAGGAAAAGGGCTAAGAGCGTAGTCCCGAGAATCAAGAGGTGGCCGCAGGACAGTGAGGTCAGGCTTCTCGGCTTTGCAGGATACAAGGCAGGGATGACCCACATCCTGATGGTGGATGACAGGCCGGGACTGACAAAGGGCAAAGAGATATTCATGCCGGTTACAGTAATCGAGGTTCCGCCGCTCTTCGTCTACGGCATCAGGGCATACAGGCAGGGATACCTCGGCCTTGAGACCGCCACGGAGGTCTGGGCACCAAACCTCAGCGAAGACCTGAAGAGGAGGATAAAGACCCTCCCGAAGAACTACGATGAGGATGCATTCAAAGAAAAGCTCGGCCAGCTTGAAGATCTCGTTAGGAGCGGTGAAATAGTCGAAGTCAGGGCTTTGGTCCACACCCAGCCGAGGCTCATCAAGCTCAAGAAGAAGCCGGAGGTCATGGAGTACGCTGTTGGGGGAAACAGCGCTGAGGAGAAGTTTGCCTATCTGAAGGAGAGAATCGGCAGGGAAATCAGAGCCAGCGAAGCCCTCAGGGAGGGGGAGCTACTCGACATAATTGCGGTTACAAAGGGTAAGGGAACACAGGGCCCAGTTAAGCGCTGGGGTGTCAAGATACAGTTTCACAAGGCCCAGCGTGCCGGAAAGGCTAGACACATCGGTAACCTCGGCCCCTGGCACCCAACGAGGGTCATGTGGACGGTTCCCCTTGCTGGCCAGATGGGCTTCCACCACAGGACGGAGTTCAACAAGAGGCTCATAGCGATAGGCGAGAACGGCAGGCTGAAGCTCGACGATAAACATGAGGTGGAGATTACTCCAAAAGGAGGATTCCCGCACTACGGAATAATAAGGAGCGACTTCCTTCTCATCCAGGGGACTGTCCCGGGAGCTATAAAGAGGATAATCAGGGTCAGGCCTGCGATAAGGCCGCCAGCAAAGAAGCCACCTGTCGAAAGGGTTCAGATCACATACATTAGTAGGGAATCAAAGCAGTGAGGTGAGTTAGATGAAAGTTAAGGTTTTTTCACTCGAAGGCGAGCCCGTTGAGGAGATAGAGCTTCCAAAGGTCTTCAGCACCCCCTACAGACCGGATATCATTAAGAGAGCTGTCATTGCCTCATGGACACACAGAATTCAGCCCCAGGGAAGGGATCCGCTGGCCGGCAAGAGAAGGGTAACCGAGAACATCGGAAAGGGCCACGGCATGGCGAGGGTTGAGAGGATAAAGACCTCCCCGAGGTTTGCCGCGTTCGTTCCCTTTGCAAGGGGTGGAAGGAGAACCCACCCGCCCAAGGTCGAGAAGGTTGTCTGGGAGGACATCAACAAGAAGGAGCGCAGGCTGGCAATAATGAGCGCCATCGCTGCCACAGCAAATTACGACCTCGTCAGGGCCAGAGGGCACGTCGTTGACAACGTTCCGCAGGTTCCGCTCGTGGTTGATGATGAGCTTGAGAAGGTCTTCAAGACAGCCCAGACAAGGGAGATTTTCAAGAAGCTCGGCGTCTGGGACGACATCGAGAGGGCAAAGAAGAACACCAAGATAAGGGCAGGTAAGGGCAAGAT
>JALSON010000363.1 GCA_026986455.1 Thermococcaceae archaeon
TACCACTCGACCGTCTTTTTGATACCTTCCTCGAACCTGTGCTTTGGCTTCCAGCCAAGCTGCTCTCTAATTTTGGTTGAATCAAGGCTGTAGCGTATATCGTGGCCGGGCCTGTCCTCAACGAACTCCATTAAATCCTCATCCTTGCCCATGAGCCTTAAGATGGTTTTCACAACTTCAAGGTTGGTCTTTTCCTCGCCGGCGGAGATGTTGTAAACCTCCCTCCTCTCACCCTTCTCCAGAACGAGCTCTATTGCCTCGCAGTGGTCCAGAACGTAGAGCCAGTCCCTGACGTTCTGGCCCGTGCCGTATATGGGTATCTTCAAACCCATGCCGGCCCTTATGATGGTCTTCGGGATGAGCTTCTCGGGGAACTGGTAGGGCCCATAGTTGTTGGTGCACCTCGTTATTGAAGCGTTTAAATTGTAAGTCCTCGCATGGCCCAAAACCAGCATATCCCCGGCCGCTTTGCTCGCCGAATAAGGAGAGGAAGGCATCAATCTGTCCTCCTCGGTAAAGGAGCCTTCCTCTATGTCGCCGTAGACCTCGTCAGTATTATGGAGTAGAATTGGCACATTACCCCCAAAGAATTTGTGATTCCCTTCAATCACAATATCGTACACCATCACGTTTTCGCTAAGCCGTATAATCCTTTTGACCTTTGCAACCCCCACATCGGATTCAACGTACTTATTCTTTCCTCTAATCAATTTCCTCGCAGTATCTTTTCCAATTAATTTATTCTTTTTCAGGTCGTACTTTGCCGCAATATTCTTGGGTAGCTGGGGTTTTACTAATTCTATGGGGATACACTTGGAATGGGGCGTTCTTACTAACTTAGTTTTCTCATAATTTTCAGAGGAGACGACTAAATCATGCATAACTAGATCATATTCCTTTCTTTTCTGGAATTCCCCTTTCATATTTTTGCACACTCGTTTAATGTACCTTGAATTTATCCCCTTAAGCCTAGTCAGCCACACCAAACTAAATATTAGGGTTTGATTTTTTGACGTGAACACTCTGCTTCCATCTTTTCTGATATGGGCGTCTCCCTCATAACCTTCGAGCATCTTGGCTATGTGATCCCTTGACAGTTTCCATACCCACGAAGGGATGCGTTTGGTTTCAGATGTACTTCCCCACTCTGAGAAAATCGAATGCAAAATCTCTCCACCAAACTCCAATTGATATGCGTCTCCATGTTTCTTTTCTCTAATAACTGCTTTTTTATATCCAAAATACTTTTCTAGCAATTCTTTTGCTTTTTTGAGCAACTCAAGATCTCTTGTAGTTATTGTAACTTTTTTCAGCTTTCTTTTAAATTCCTTTTCCGTATTGGATGCATGCCCCTCCGCCAAATACAAACCAAAGAGCCACATTAATTCCGGGGTGATCTCTATTTCCTCAATCTCCGGTGGAATATTGAGCTGTCTCCTGTAAAGAACATAAGCCGTCTCCTCAAAACCATTCCTTAATTCATTTAAACCCTTCTCTGTTATTCTATATTTCCCGTCCACAACATCAATCAGTCCCTCCTTTACCATACTTTTAAGCGACTGAGAAATAGACTCTCCTAAACTCTCAGCAAGCTCCTTCCAAGTTTTAGATCCATCCCTCAGAATTTCCAGCACTCTTTCTCTAGTTTTTAAGCTCTTCTTAATGCGTCCACTTGTTTTGATTTTCTTCATATCTATGTAATCTCTTATTCTGAGAACATGATTTGATTCGAAATTATTCTTATCGAAAGTAAGTAAGGTTACCAAATATTCCCCTTCGTTCAGCTCAGTAACATATTTTTCTTTTATCCCCTCTTCCGTGAACACAAACACAGAATGAGAACCTGTAGCTCTGATCCTCCCTCCACCTTCATACTCTATTCCGTAAATCTCATCAGTGGGATGTTTAATTATGCCCGAAATTGGCATAAAGGTAGTCCTGAGGTCTTCATCAATCGTAAGCGCTTCATAGAGATGATAATTTCTCTCATTGAGGAAGTCTATCCTGGCTAAAAAGATCTCATTAGTCTCTTTATTCCTCAACAACACTGGAGTATCCCCAGTCACACTACTTATGTGGACAAACTTTACATCTGAATTAACCTTTCTAATGGCCTCAAGGATTGTGTAAACGCCCAAAACGTTGCTCTCGATAAAGGCGTAGGGGTTTGAGATGCTCCTGTCCACGTGCGATTCAGCAGCGAAGTTCACAACGGCGTCAACTTTCCTTATAAGCCCCCTGACAAGCCCGAAATCGTTTATATTGCCCTTAACAAAAGTGTATCGTGGATCATCTTCGATATCCTTCAGATTCGCCAGATTTGACCCATAGCCGAGCTTGTCTAAGTTTATGACCTCCCAGTCTTTGTGCTTCTCCAGAATGTACCGAATAAAGTTGCTCCCTATGAATCCCGCTCCTCCCGTCACCAAAAGCCTCATTCTACCACCTCACAGGATCAACTGTGAATTATCCCCCACAACGAGCTTCCTTCCGAGGGGATGGTTGTCGGAGTTCATTATCTTAACCCCCCTCCCTATCAGACTCTCCACTATCCTGCCGGCGTTTCTTATCTCACTCCCCTCCAGGATCACAGAATCCTCTATTTCAGTGTTTTCAATCACACAGCTGTCGCCTATGCTCGTGTAGGGCCCTATGTAGGTGTTCCTCAGGACGCAGTTCCTCCCGATTATGGCGGGCCCTTTTATTACAGTGCTCCCATCAATTTGGGCGCCCTCCTCGATTATCACCCTCCCGTGGATGCGGGCGTTGGTGTGTATCCGGATGTCGGTCTCAATATCGTCCAGGATCAGCCTGTTGGCGTCCAGAATGTCCTCGGGCTTCCCCGTGTCCTTCCACCAGTGCTCGACCTTCGTCCACCCCACCTTGTAGCCGTGGTCTATGAGCCACTGTATGGCGTCCGTAATCTCCAGCTCATTTCTCCATGAGGGCTTTATGCTCGCAACGGCCTCATGGACTATTGGCCTGAAGAAGTAAATCCCCACCAGAGCCAGATTGCTCGGCGGCACCTTGGGCTTCTCAATTAAGCGCTTGATCGTCCTCCCATCCTCGCTGAGCTCGGCCACACCGAACTGCTGGGGGTTCTCGACCTCACAGAGCAAGATGCTCGCATCAAAGTTCCCCTTCTTGAAGTGCTCCAAATGCCTGACTATGCCCTCTCTAAGAATGTTGTCGCCGAGATACATCACAAAGTCATCATCGCCGAGATAATCCCTCGCCACGAGAATGGCATGCGCCAGCCCCTTCGGCTCGCCCTGGTAGATGAACTCTATCTCCGCATCCCATTCCCTGCTCAGAACCGTCTTCTTCACCTGCTCCGCGTTGGGGCCCACTATAATCCCGATCTCATGGATGCCGGCCTCGATAACGTCCTCAATGGCGTAGAACAGAACCGGCTTGTTCGCAACCGGAATCAGCTGCTTCTGCTGCGAGTACGTTAAAGGTCTCAATCTCGTCCCGTGACCTCCCGATAGAATGAGGGCCTTCATGTGATTCACCGTTGTTGATACTATGCTTGAAAATAAAAACCTATCGTGCCTTTAATGGGCCACCCGTTGAACGAGTATCAAAATCCCTACCAGCAGAATGATAACGTTGATAACCCTCTTGAGCCTCTCTTTTCCAGCCTTCGAATTCACATGCGTTCCAAGGTACACACCCGGCAGTGTGCCGGCAATCAGTGCAGCTGCCAGGCGGTACTCCACGCTGCCTAAAAATGCATAGTTCAGGAAGCCCATGGTCGAGAGGGCGAGGCCGTAGGTTATCGTAACGCCAACGACCTCCCTTGGATTGACCCTTGCCACGTTCATCAGGGCGAAGCTCACTATAACCCCTGCCCCGACCGAGGTGAACTGAACGGTTAATCCAACGATGAAGCCGAGGAGGTAGACGTATGCCCATCTGCGTCTCACGGGAAGGTTGAGCTCTCCCTTAAACAGGCTCAGAAGTGATGTTACGATGAGTATCGAGCCAAGGATCAGCGTTAGATGGCGGTTAATTGCCTCCTCCGGAATTACCCGCAGTAAAGCCGCCCCCAAAACTATCGCGGGCAGGCTGCCTGCGAAAAGCCTCACGGCGATATCGGTGCGGATGTGCCCCTTCCTCCCGTGGAAGAAGGCCCCGAAGACCCTCGTGACTGTTGCATATAGCAGGTCTGTTCCGACCGCTGTCAACGGTTCGACGCCGAGGAAAATAAGTGAGGGCGTCATCAAAGCCCCGCCGCCGACCCCCGTGAGGCCCACGAGAAAGCCGACGAGGAAGCCCAGCCCAGCGAAGGTGGCTTGCAATGCCCTCCCTCCGGTTCAGGGCAGGTATCCGAGCTCCCTGGCCTTCGCTATTACTGCCTCGACTTCCTCCTCCGGCGTCATCTTCGAGCTGTCTACCCTCACTTCCGGGTTCTCGGGCTCCTCGTAGACTCCATCGTAGCCCGTCAAACCTTTTATCTCGCCCCTCAAGGCCTTTGCATAGAGCCCCTTTGGATCGCGCTGGATTCTAACCTCCAGCGGGGCATAGACGTAGACCTCGATGAAGTCCCCAATCTCCTTCCTTGCGTACTCCCTCACTGCCCGATAGGGCGAGATCAGCGAGACTATAGCTATCACCCCGTTCCTGCTGAGGAGCTTGGCCATGTGGATGACAACGCGGTTGTGCATCTCCCTCGCTTCCTTTGAAAAGCCCAGCTCCGGGTAAAGGGTCTTCCTTATGGTGTCCCCGTCGAGTATCTCGACACGGTAGCCCATCTCCCTGAGATTCCTCGCGAGCTTTACAGCTAAGGTCGTCTTCCCAGCCCCGCTCGGCCCGGTGAGCCAGATGGTGAATCCCTTCTCAAGATTCTTCAGCTCGTTCATTCTACCACCTCGTTTCAGCGGTTGATTGGAGGGTGAAAGTATTGAAAGTCAGAGGATGCTCCTCCCGTGCATTCTCGCGAGGGGCTCCTCTACTCCGAAGAGCCTGAGCACCGTTGGAGCGAAGTCGTAGATGGTGAGCTGAGTTGCCTTGCTCTCGTCGAAGCCCGGAAGATACATCGAGAACACTCCGAACTCGGAGTGGTTTGCATCGTCCGGCCCGGTGTCGTTTTCAGGCAGGTAGTTGCTCGGGTGGCCGACGGTTCCTGCCGCGCGCCAGTTGAGGTTGTCGAAGTAGACCATTATGTCCGGCTTGCTTCCCTTCGCTATCGGATAGATGTCCTCGGGGTAGAACACCTTTGTGTCCCACCTCTCGCCGTTTGGGCCGCGTATTGACTTTATCCCCTCGGCAACCTCGTCCCTTACCTTCTCGAACCTGGAGAGCGGTATCTTTCCGGCTTTCTCCCTTCCAAGGACGTTGAGGAAAACGCGCGAGTAGTAGCCGCCCCAGCCCCAGGCCGTTGTTTGTTTCCAGTCGACCTCAAGGCTCTCAAAGCGCTTGACCTTTCCGTCGTGGAGAACCTCGGGGTTCTTCACCTTCAGCAGGCCCTCCTCCGCCAGCCACTGGTTGACCGCAAAGTTGCCGTGCATGGCCTTTATCCCGTGGTCGGAGACGATGAAGACAGCGGTCTCGTCGAGGTCTATGAGCTTGAGCGTCTCGCCTATCTCCCTGTCGAGGAGCCTGTAGTAGTCCGGAATGACGCTCTCGTACCTGTTTCCCTTACCCGGGTAGAGGTGGTGGTTTTCATCAAAGTAGCGCCAGAATGCGTGGTGAAGTCTATCCAAGCCTATCTCAACGAAGTGGAAGTAGTCCCACTCCTTCTCTTGGATGAGGTAGCGTATTACCTCGAACCTCTTCTCAGTCATCTCCCAGAGGCCTTCCTTGACTTCATCTTTGGCCTCCTTCCTGAAGGGGACGTCGAAGATGTACTCCCCAACGAGCCTCTCGATCTCGCCTTTGAGCTCCTTTGGGTACGTGTAGTCCACGCTGGCGTCAGGCGTTATGAAGCAGCTCACGAGGTGGCCGTTGATCGGCTTCGGCGGGTAGGTCGGAGGAACGCCCACTATTATCGACTTCTTTCCGCGCTCGCCGAGGTAGTCCCAGAGCGTCTTTTCTCTCACCTTTTTGCTGTGGGCTATCCAGTAGTCGGTGTAGGAATAGCCGGTCCTGTGCCTGAAGCCGTAGAGGCCGAGCTCGCCCGGCGTTTTTCCAGTAACCATCACCATCCACATGGGGATGGTTATCGCCGGAATGCCGGTCTGCATCGGGCCGTAGACGGATTTTTCGAGGAGCTTCTTCACATTGGGCATGTCGTCTATGAAGCGGTTGAACAGCAGCTCCGGCGGGGCGGAGTCGAGGCCTATGACGAGGACTTTCTTCGTCCGCTCCATTCCCTCCTTAACTTTCCCTTCAAACTCCATTCTCCTCACCTCAGGTATTCCTCAATGATCGCCATTACATCCCAGATTTTATCCCTCTCGCAGACGCAGCCGAGGACTTCCCTCTTGCCGCCGGCGTTGGCTCCGAGGGCCTTAATGCGTTCTATTATCT
>JALSON010000364.1 GCA_026986455.1 Thermococcaceae archaeon
GGGTTGCTGAAGAGGTGGTGGTTCCCCCGCCTATACATCCTGCTGCAACAACACTGAATATTGTCAAGAGTACAACCAACGTTGCAATGCCTTTTTTCATACTCCTCACCTCAACTTCAGAGTTTTTGAACCACTCTTTAAAGTTTTGCTACAAAAAAATATCAAATAAAACATCAACACGAAAATAATTTACGTTTTCCCGGCAAACAGGGGCGAACGGCATTTTGAACCGACCAGCGGATTTATGGAAAAATAAATGGTGAAGGAAAGCTCACTTTCTTCTTCTGAGGAGGAGGGGTATCAGTGCGAGGCCGACGAGAGCCGCCGGACCGCAGACGCCTCCACCTCCACCCGTTGAGGTGGATGTTGGTGATGAACTGCTTGATGATGTCTCCGATGGACTGCTGCTCGTTGAGGTGGCTGATGATGTTGTGGCCGTGGAGCTGCTTGTGGTGGTTGTGCTCGTCTGGGTTGGTGTCTCCTTCTTGAAGAGCGGAATCATGTCGACTGTTGCGAGCTTGGTGGCCTTTGCATCATAGCTCTTCAGCTGCTCCTCCTGCGTGGGCTTGAATCCGGCAGGAACGAGAAGGTCCATGACTCTTGGAGCAACGCCTGCAACAACGGCATCTGTATCTGCTCCTCCAACCTTCCACTGCTCGGCTTTGGGTGCAACAGCCCTCCAGTTGTCAATGCCAAATCCGTCCTGACTTCCAACAAGGACGCTCATGTAGGTGTTCTCATCAATCTTGAGGTAGTCCTTTGGAATCTCCACTGTAATAACGTTCTTGTCGAGGTCTGCCTTGGCCTTTATATCCACCGTCTTTCCATCCGGGAGGAAGAGCTTGCTTTCCCATCCTGTGACCCTTATTGCGGCATCCCACGGATGCTTGGGGTCAAGCTGGACGTTGCTTCCCGGACCGTTTTTGGCCTCTTTTATGGCATTTGTGCTTCCTCCATCCTTGAAGTCAAAGTATGCTTCAACTATCTGGAGGCTGAAGCCGTTCGGCCCATTCCACGGGTTGCCTCCGAGGTTCTTGAAGTAGAACTCTATGACGTACTTGGTCGTGCCTTCCTTGATCTTTACATCCGTCAGGTCAAAGAGGCCTTTCTGGCTGAAGACCTTGTCGGTCGGGTAGGTGTATGTTCCCGGACCGTGATCGTCTCCTTCTGGATCTTTAACCTCAACAACATCCTTGAGCGGCTCGTAGGTCGCCATCTCGATTGCCCAGTGGAGTATGTTTGTGACGAACTGCGGGCCGTCGAGCGGGACACCGTGGTACTTCGGAGACCAGGTTGGCTCATAGTCTCCGTAGGGGCTCTCGCCGCTGACTATGAGTATGCTCTTCTTGCCGTTGTCGAGCTTAACAACCTGAGCAACGAGGAGCGGGAACTCGCCGTTGTCACCTGCGGAGTATGCATTCGCCGGAGGATCGTTGTTCTCAACTATCGTTCCGTCGGGTGAGGTCTTCACAATCCTGTAGACGCCCTCCGGGACGTTATCACCGACGAGCGGCTTCCAGTTGCCCTGGTCATCGACGTAAGCAACGACGCCCGGCCCGTGGTAGAGGACCTTCCCGCCGTTCTTGAAGCCTTTTGTTATCATATCCTTCATCGGCGTGTCCGGATCCGGATTGACGATACCAACAACCCTGTAGCCTGCGCCGGCATTGCTGGTCGGATCTTCAACCGAACACAGGTCAACCCTCAGGTTTCCAACCCCAATCATATCAAGAATACTGTCGGCAGCATCCTGCGCCTGAACACCGCTTCCATAGTCGGAATCAGCTGCAACCCAGAGAACCTTTCCTCCCTGCTTGAACCAATCGGATATAGCCTGAATTTCTTCAGGGTCAAAAGGACTTGTTGGCTGGCCGAGGATGAGGACATCGACGTTCTTCAGGGCATCTGCGGTAATCTTATCCCCGAGGTTCTTTATTCCAAGCGTCTCTGCCTGGGTCGGATCTCCAAAGTAAGCCCACTGGACGTCCGTTATGGTCTTTGTAATCCCGTGGGCAAGGGTCTTATTGGTCTGCTTGTCAATTACATCCTCAGAGAGATACTTGGCGTTCTCTCCGTGAGCCAAATCTACTGCTACAGTAGTTGCACTGGCCAGTGCAAACCCAAAAACACCAAAAAACATAAACACAGCTACTAAAACTGCTGCCTTCCTCATGGTATCACCAACGATTATAATCATTCCAGAGTTATAAACCTTATGAATCTCCCGTGCTGGAGGAGGCCGCAAAACCCTTAAAGGATGAGGGTCTTTCCCATTTAGGTGGTTAATATGGATATTGAGAAGAGAGTTGCACTGATAACGAGGAAGCCCACGGAAGAACTCCTGACAGAGGAGAACCTCAGGCACCTCCTTGAGGTTGGAATCCCGATGCAGCACTACATCGGATTCGAGATAAGCGGTTACATACACCTCGGAACCGGGCTTATGGCGGGAGCGAAGATAGCCGACCTCCAGAAGGCCGGAATCAAGACGAGGATATTCTTAGCTGACTGGCACAGCTGGATAAACGACAAGCTCGGAGGAGACCTTGAGGTCATCCAGAAGGTGGCACTCACCTACTTCAAGGAGGGAATGAAGCAGAGTATAAAGGTCATGGGCGGCGACCCGGAGAAGGTCGAGTTCGTTCTGGCGAGCGAGATACTTGAGAAGGGCGACTACTGGCAGACGGTGATAGACATCTCCAAGAACGTCACCCTCGCGAGAATGATGCGCTCGATAACGATAATGGGCCGTCAGATGGGTGAGGCCATAGACTTCGCCAAGCTCATCTACCCGGCGATGCAGGTCGCCGACATCTTCTACCAAGGGGTCACGATAGCCCACGCCGGAATGGACCAGAGGAAGGCCCACGTCATAGCGATTGAAGTCGCTCAAAAGCTCAAGTACCACGCCCTCGAATGGAATGGCGAGAAGCTCAAGCCGGTCGCTCTGCACCACCACCTCCTCCTGGGCCTGCAGGAGCCGCCGGTCTGGCCGATAGAGAGCGAAGAGCAGTTCAAGGAGCTGAAGACCCAGATGAAGATGAGCAAGAGCAAGCCTTACTCAGCCGTCTTCATCCACGACACGCCGGAGGAGATAAAGCAAAAACTCAGGAAGGCCTTCTGCCCGGCCAGGGAGGTCAGGTACAACCCCGTCCTCGACTGGGCAGAGTACATAATCTTCCGCGAGGAGCCGACCGAGTTTACTATCCACCGCCCGGCGAAGTTCGGCGGCGACGTCACCTACACGACCATCGAGGAGCTCAAGAGGGACTTTGCCGAGGGCAAGCTCCACCCGCTCGACCTCAAGAACGCGGTGGCAGAATATCTCATCGAACTCCTCAAGCCGGTCAGGGAGTACTTCGAGAAGAACCCGGAGCCCCTTGAGCTGATGAGGGAGATAAAGATAACCCGCTGAGCGAAAAGATAATAACTCCCTTTTTTCATTCTTCTTCTGATCATCATGCCGGGGATAGACAAAAAAGATGAGGCCATTTTACGGGAGCTGAGGAAAAATGGACGGATTACCCTGACAGAACTCGGGAATAAAGTTAATTTATCCCCCGCGAGCGTTAAAAGCAGACTGGAGAAGCTTGAAAAATTAGGGGCCATCAAGGGATACACAGCGGTGGTCGACCCCGCCTTTCTAAACGAGTTCATCCAAGCCATCATAGAGGTGGAGCTCATGGTGGATGATGACAGAACAGACAGAACCCTCTACCGTCTGGCAGAGCTGGAACATGTACAGGGAATCTACAGGAGAACCGGAGAAGCCCAGATCATTATCAGGGCCAATTTCAGTGACGTTGACGGCGTCAGAAAGTTTCTCGGGGAGCTTTCAAGGAGGTATTTCGGAAAGAACATGAAGAGGGCGGAGGTTACCATAATACTCGACACGATAAAGGAGAGCGGCATTGTGATCCCCAAGAGGCGGTGAAGATGCTCTTTGTAATGAGGAAGGGGCGGAAGAAAAACGAGTTAGATGCCTTCTTCATCGAGAGCGAGCCCGAAAAGGTCTCAGGGATGCAAAATCTCAAAGCTGATAAAATCTACAGGTTTATAATGCGCGAGGGAAGGCTCTTCAAGGTTCTTGAGGGGAGCCAGTACCGCAACCCAAAAGAGATCGAAAAACTCCTCCGTCAAGCCAGAATCGTCCTCGTCAATGCCGATGAATGGAAGGACTACTTCAGGAGAAGGCTCCAGAATAAAAGGGTTGAGAAAGCCGAGCTCTGCCGTCTCTGTCTCCTCGGCGGCAGGGTGACCGTTCTCACCGAGGGAAACCGCATTAAATACCACAATGAATACATATGCGAGCGCTGCGCCGAGGACGAACTGAAGAGGGAGCTCCGCTTCAGGTTCAGAAGCATCGCCATGTTCGACCAGGCGAAGAAGCTCCTCGACAGGTTTAGAGACCTCGATAAGGTTCTCTACGCCTTCGACCCGCGCTTTGACCCGACGAAGCATCCCGAGATAACCAGGTGGGACGAGCTGAAGGCGAAGCATGTAAAAGTTGAGAAAATTCGCCTCGATGAGCTCGACCTCCCGGAAAGGTTCAAATCCGTTCTAAAGGCGGAAGGTGTTAACGAACTCCTCCCGGTCCAGAGCCTGGCAATAAAGAACGGCCTCCTTGAGGGCGAAAGCCTCCTCGTGGTTTCCGCCACTGCGAGCGGTAAGACACTCATCGGCGAGCTGGCGGGAGTTCCAAAGGCTATGAAAGGAAAAAAGCTCCTCTTCCTTGCCCCCCTCGTTGCCCTAGCAAACCAGAAGTACGAGGACTTTAAGCGGCGCTATTCTAAACTCGGGCTGAGGGTTGCCATTCGCGTCGGAATGAGCAGGATTAAGACGAGGGACGAGCTGGTTGTGGTTGATACTGGAATTGATGCGGACATCATAGTCGGAACCTACGAGGGAATAGACTACCTCCTCAGAGCAGGCAGGAAGATAGGAAACGTCGGAACCATAGTGATAGACGAAATCCATATGCTGGACGACGATGAGCGCGGGCCAAGGCTGGACGGTTTAATAGCTCGCTTGAGGAGGCTCTACCCAGATGCTCAGTTCATAGGCCTGAGCGCCACCGTCGGGAACCCCGAGGAATTGGCCAGAGAACTCGGGCTGAAGCTGGTTCTTTACGACGAGAGGCCCGTTGACCTTGAAAGGCACATAATCATTACCCGCAATGAATCGGAGAAGTGGCGCCACATAGCGGTTCTCTGCCGTGCAGAGGCAAACAGGAAGTCAAGGCAGGGCTACAGGGGGCAGACGATAGTCTTCACCTTCTCGCGCAAGAGGACGCACGAGCTTGCCGCCTACCTCACGAGCAAGGGGCTCAAAGCGAAGCCCTACCACTCCGGCCTGCCCTACAAGCAGAGGAAGCTCACCGAGATGGAGTTCCTGGCGCAGAGGTTGGACGTCGTTGTAACAACGGCAGCTTTGGGGGCTGGCGTTGATTTCCCCGCTTCGCAGGTCATCTTCGAGAGCCTTGCAATGGGCAACAAGTGGTTAACGGTGAGAGAGTTCCACCAGATGCTCGGAAGGGCGGGAAGGCCCCTCTACCACGAGAAGGGGAAGGTCTACCTCATAGTTGAGCCCGGGAGGAAGTATTCTGCCCAAATGGAAAGCTCTGAAGATGAAGTTGCATTCAAGCTTTTAACAGCGCCAATTGAACCTGTCCTCGTCGAGTGGAGCGACGAGCTTGAGCAGGACAACGTTTTAGCACATTCCTGCGTCTTCAACAGGTTAGATGTCATCGAGGACGTCCAGTCCAGATGTCTCGGCGCCAGCCAGAGCGCGGAAAAGGTTCTCGAAAAGCTGGAAGAATTCGGCTTCGTCCGGCTTAGAAGGCCGGCTGTCGAGGTTACCCCCTATGGCAGAGCGGTCAGCATGAGCTTCCTCCTCCCGAAGGAGGCTTCCTTCATAAGGGATAACCTCGGGAAGAAACCTGCCGGGTGGATAGCCGTCAAGCTCCTCCCCTTCGAGAACCTCTACCTGAGCGGGGTGCTCCAGAGGGAGCTTGAGGGGGCAGTTAGGGGGAGGCTGAGTGCAAACGTCTTTTCGCCGAGCTTCGCTTCCATCCTTGAGGAGCTCGACAAGGTCATCCCGGAGCTCAGCCCCAACGCCGCAGAGAGGCTCTTCACGCTCTATCAGGAGTTCTTCATGTGCCTCGAGGAGGACTGCACGGACTATGCCATGGAGCGCGTGAGCAACCTGATAATCGAGCTGAGGAGGAACGGCAGGCATCCAACCCAGATAGCGGAGCACTTCAGGAAGGTTTATGGCCTTATAGTTTATCCGGGCGACGTCTTTACTTGGCTCGATGGCATTGTGAGGAAGCTTGAAGCGATAGAGAGAATCGCGAGGGTCTTCCGCGTAAGGAGTGCCGAAGAGGAGGCTAAAGTTCTGAGGCGGGAGATT
>JALSON010000365.1 GCA_026986455.1 Thermococcaceae archaeon
TGAAAGGGTCAGGGAGCTTCTCGAAAAGGAGCACTTCGACCTCGTCTTCATGGTGGGCCCCACGGGAGACCAGAAGGAGGTATTCGAGGTCGTTAGGGAGTACGGGATTCCCATGGAAGCTGACCTCCACCCGATAATGGTGGACGGAACCGGTATGTGCGGAGCGTGCCGTGTTACCGTAGGAGGAGAGGTCAGGTTTGCGTGCATAGACGGGCCGAGCTTTGATGCATATAAAGTTGACTGGGAAGAGCTGATCCACAGGGTTGGCTTTTATGTGCCCAAGGAGAGGATGGCGTTTGAGGAATATCTGAGACAGGTTCGGGGAGGTGTGCAGTGATGCCAAAAAGGAAGCTCATTAAAGAGAGGATTCCAACTCCTGAGAGACCTGCTGGGGAGAGGATTAGGGACTTTAATGAGGTCAACCTCGGCTATACATTTGAGCTGGCCGTGAAGGAGGCCGAGCGCTGTCTGCAGTGCCCGGCGAACTATGCCCCCTGTATAAAGGGCTGTCCCGTTCACATAGACATTCCGGGCTTCATAAGCAAGCTCGTTGAATACCGCGACGATCCTGACAGGGCTGTTAAAGAAGCTCTGAACGTCATCTGGGCCTGCAACTCCCTGCCAGCAACGACAGGGAGGGTATGTCCGCAGGAGGACCAGTGTGAGATGAACTGCGTCATGGGTAAGGTAGGCGACAAGGTCAACATCGGCAAGCTGGAGAGGTTTGTGGCCGATTATGCCAGTGAAAGGGGGATAGATGATGAGCTGTTAGACGAGATAATTCCGGAAATTAAGAGGAAGCCTCAGAAAGTTGCGATAATCGGAGCAGGTCCGGCGGGCCTCACGGCCGCAGGCGAGCTTGCGAGAGAAGGCTACGGGGTTGTCATATACGAGGCACTTCATGAAGCCGGTGGTGTGCTCATGTACGGTATCCCGGAGTTCAGGCTGCCGAAGAGCATTGTGGAGAGGGAAATCAACAAGCTCAGGAAGCTCGGCGTTAAGATACTCACCGACCACATTGTCGGCAGAACCGTAACCATCGAGGAGCTCCTTCAGGAATACGATGCGGTCTTCATAGGCTCGGGGGCAGGGACACCGAGGCTCATCAACGCCCCCGGCATAAACCTCAACGGCATCTACACAGCGAATGAGTTCCTCACGAGGGTAAACCTGATGAAGGCCTATCTTTTCCCGGAGTACGACACCCCCGTTTATGTGGGCGAAAAGGTCATAGTTATTGGGGCGGGAAACACGGCAATGGATGCAGCGCGCTCGGCCAGAAGATTCGGGGCTGATGTTACCATAGCCTACCGCAGGGGGGAAGAGGACGTTTCAGCGAGGGAAGAAGAGGTGGAGCATGCAAAGGAAGAGGGCATAAAGTTCAAGTTCTTCCTGAACCCCGTCGAGTTCATCGGCGAAGACGGCAGGGTCAAAGCTGTGAAGTTCGAAAAGATGAAGCCCCTTGAGGAGAGGGACAGCAGAGGCAAGAGAAAGATAGTCGGAACCGGGGAGTACGTAACGCTCGAAGCCGACACCGTTATCATAGCCATCGGAAAGCACCCCAACAGGCTCGTCGTCAGCACGCCGGGCTTAAAGGTCGAGCGCGGAAGGATTGTGGTTGATGATAACATGATGACGAGCATTCCCGGTGTCTTTGCCGGCGGAGACGCGATAAGGGGAGAGGCAACGGTGATTTTGGCGATGGGCGACGGAAGAAGGGCGGCGAAGGCCATCCACGAGTACCTCATGAGGAGGAGGGAAGGAAAGGAGAACTCTTGAGTTTTCATTTTCTCTTTCAACTACCACCCCGGTAGTTAACTTCTGCCCCCGAAGTTGTGACACATTTATCTGTTTTTCCTACAAATGAAACTCCGACAATGAGGAACCGCAGAGTGGCCGAAACTATGCATGGAACACGTGATGATGCACATACCGGCCGAGCCGCTGGGTTTTTAACTCATCCTGAAGATCATAGAACGAGCGATGAAGACCTCTAGGGTATCTGATACCGCAATGTAGGTGATGAAAAAAGAGAGCGGAGCTCACTCCTTTTCAACTTCCTCTATTTCCTCAAGGACGTGTTCAAACTTCTTGTAATCCTCGCTCTGGCCGACGAGAGTTATGAACTCGTCTATCTCCTTTTTCTCAAGGAAAGCTCCTGCTAAAAGCTTCCCAGTGTAGCGGTTGTTTTTGATTTCCCAGAACATGTAGAACTCGGGGAAGCTCTCCTTTATCTTCCGGTAGGCGACGCCGTACTTGGAATCCTTAAGCGGGTTCTGCTCGATGTAGAAGTGGCCCGGCTCAAGCTCTATCATATGAAGAATAGCACCCCTCCTCGTTCTCACGAGCTTGATTTTCACATCCCATTCCTTTAGAACCTTCATGAAATCACCTCTAAGAAGAAAGGAGAGAAAGCTCAGAGCGTCTCAAGGTATTCCGCATAGGCTTTGGCATCCATGAGCTCCTTGAGCTCTTCCTCAAGGTTTTCTGGCTTGAGCTTGGCGATCCAGTTCTCATATGGGTCTTCGTTGATGAGCTCTGGGCTGTCCTCAAGCTCTCCGTTGACCTCCACGACCTCGCCGCTCACGGGCGCATAGACCTCGCTTACTGCCTTAACGCTCTCCACTTCACAGAGGACTTCACCCTTCTTGAAGGCTGCCCCCACATCCGGGAGTTCCACGTATGCTATGTCCCCAAGCTCCTTCTGGGCGTAGTCGCTTATTCCGACAAGGACTGTTCCGTCCTCAAGAACTTTCGCCCATTCATGGTCTTTCGTATAATAAAGACCTTCCTCAACCTTATACTCTCCGACTTCGATCATGAGAACCACCGAGGATTTTACGCCTAAAAAACATTTAAACCTTTCCTCCCAGGGTGCCTCGGTGTGCCTGCCAACATGGGCTCAAAACTGTTATAACATCTAAGAATCAATAATATGAATATGAGCCGGATGCACTTCTATCTTAAGGAGCACCTTGAGGAGATGAGGAGGAGGGTTCTCTATGAGCAGTACAGAGCCCAGAAAATACCCGTGTGGGAAAGGATAGCACTCACCTGGGGCGTCCTGTTTCCCTTCTGGCTGATAGTGAGCGGGAGCACAGCCCCGGGCAACCTCGTCATAGGGGCCATCACGACCCTTATAATCTCCTCCTTCATGAGGGATATGCTAACAAAGGATATAAGGCCAAAAGGCAGCGTGCTCCAGAAGGGCCTGTATTTCCTTCTGATTTACGCTCCCCAGCTTGCCATAATCATGATGTTCAGAATTCTGGAGAGCAGCGTAAAGGTTGCAAGGAACGTCATATTTATGGACATAAACCCGGGAATAGTCAAGATAGAAACCGATTTGAACTCGGACACCGGAATAGCGGTTCTTGCCAACTCAATAACCCTGACCCCAGGGACACTAACCCTCGATGTTAAAAGGAAGCTCGGGGAGACATATCTCTATGTCCACTGGATTGATGTCGAAACGCTCAACAGGGAGGATGCTGGAGAGAAGATAAAGGGGGATATTGAGGAATGGCTGAAAAAAATCTTCTGGTAGCGGAGGGGTGAGGGATGAATGAAGGAACCCTCCTGACAGGGGCAGTGATGGTGCTCACACTCACCAGCCTGCTCCTCACGTACAGGGTGCTCTTTGGCCCGACGACGCCGGACAGGATAGTCGGGGTTAATACCATCACAACCAAGGCGGTGGTCATGCTCGCAATCTTCGCGGTCGTCCGGGGAGAGTACTACCTCCTTGACCTGGCAATAGTCCTCCTGATGGTCAACTCTGTTGGAGGCCTGATATTTGCCAAATATCTTGAGAGGGGTGGTGCCATTGATTGAGTATCTTCTGCTTGCCTTCGGGGAGGCCATAATGGTTCTCGGTGCCCTCGGAATACTCCGCTTCCCAGATGTTTACACGAGACTTCATGCCGCTACAAAATGCGACACTGGTGGGGCAATGAGCATACTTATAGCCCTCGCATTGATGACCAGCGCTCCCGTCCTTATAAAGCTCAAGTTTCTGGTTTTAGCGTTCCTCATAGCGCTCATCAACCCGATGGTTTCCCACGCGATAGCGAGGGGGGCCTACAAATACGGCATAAAACCGAAAGTCGTGGTGGATATGTATGCCTGGGATAATCCATGAGCTCCTCCTGCTCCTGATGATAGTCCTTTCAGTGGCTGTTGTGGAAGAAAAAAACCTCGTGAATGCGGTTATTGAATACATCCTCCTCGGGCTGGCATTCACCATAGTCCTCTTTCAGCTCAATGCCCCGGATGTTGCGCTCTCGGCAGTGGTTGTTGGGGCCGTTGTGGTTGGCCTCTTCCTCTTCGCCATAGGGGAGGTGAGGAAGTGGGACTCAGGGAGAGGATAGCCGCGGTGATAATCGCCCTTGCACTGGCGCTGCTTCTCCTTCAGCTGGACTACTCACGGAGCGGCTTCGGCAGCTATTCATACTATGTTTCAAACTGGCGTGATGTGGGAGTGCCCAATCTTGTAACGGCCATAGTTGCAGACTGGAGGGCATATGACAGCCTTGGAGAAGCAACGCTCCTCTTCACGGCGGTTACAGGGGTGTATCTCCTTTTGGGAGGGAAGAAAAAGTGAAGATGAGTCTGGTCGTGAGAACAACGACGAAACTGATGAGCCCATTTCTCGTGGCCTATGCTGCCTATCTGATGATTTATGGCCAGATGAGCCCCGGAGGTGGCTTTCAGGCAGGCGTAATACTTGCGGTCAGCGTTGTGCTGCTGATAGTCTCCCATGGATACAGAAGCGTCAAGAAGAGGTTTAAGATGAGAGAAGTTGGAGCAATAGAGGGAGTTTCAGCTCTCGGGCTGGTTCTGCTCGGACTGGCGGGAATGCTCTTCGGGGGCTTTTTTTACAACTTCCTTAAAGGCTGGTGGAGCGGGGGGACTGTGGTTCTCTTCAACATAGGCGTGGGTCTGAAAGTTGGGGCGGCCTTTGTGCTGGTCTTCTACGTCATGCTGAGGTGGGTTGAGAGTGATTGAGGCCGAAATAACCGGGATAATCATCATGTTAGTGGGGTTCTACGGGCTGATGAGCAAGAGGAATTTAATAAAAATAGTCCTCTCGGTGAACATAGTTTCGGTTGGGCTGGTTCTGTTCTTCGTCGGCACGGGGTATATTGAAGGGGCGAGCGCTCCGATAATGCCCGGGAGGAGCGTTGTTGACCCTCTCCCCGCAGCCTTAATGCTCACCACCCTCGTGGTTGATGTCGCCATAACGGCCCTGGCGCTGACAATAATACTGAGAATGGGGAGGGAAGAGGCGTGATCCCGGTTCTCGTTGCAGTTCCGCTGCTGTTTGCGTTCATGACCGTGCTGGTGGAGACGGTCATCAGATCCCGGAGAATCCGGGCCGGAATGGTCCCTCTCCTCTATATCTCCGGATCCCTTTTGCCCTGGCCGGTTCTGCTGGTTTCGTACAAGGGCACGCCCGTGGATGAGATAGTTGGGGGCTGGACAAGAGCGGGGGGCATCGAGGTCGCCCTGAACGGCTACAATTTCTATTTCATCCTCGGAGCTCTGATACTGTTCTCCGCGGTTTCCATTTACTCAGCCGGCCATTTCCGCACGGGAAAGGAATATTCGGTCATCCTGCTGATGGAGGTGGGCGTCCTCGGAGCTTTCATAAGCCGCGACCTCTTCAACTACTACATATACATGGAGATAGCCTCCGTGTGTGCGTTCATCCTGACGGCTCTTTCGGATGAGGAGGGGGCAAGAAAAGCCGCTTTCAGGTATCTGGTGTTTTCCCTCACCGCCTCCTATCTGTTCATCTTTGCAGCAGGTATTATATATTTGAAAACTGGCTATCTGAATCTGGAGCTCATAAGACAGACCGCAACGCCTTCAAGGGAAATCACCACAGCTGTGGGGATAGCCTTCTCTGCACTTCTCCTGAAGGCGGGAATATTTCCCCTTCACTTCTGGCTTCCGGATGCCCATTCCAGAGCATCAACCCCTGCAAGTGCCCTGCTCTCCGGTGTGGTGGTCAAGGTTCCGGTCTACGGAATGCTGCTGCTGTTTTACGCACTCCCTGTGGGCCCTGTGATGAGAAATGCCCTCACGGTCGTTGCGTTCCTCTCGATCTTCGGGGGAATCGCAGGGGCTCTGTTCCAGATCAATGCCAAGAGACTCCTCGCATACTCCACGGTCTCCCAGCTCGGCTACATCCTCCTCGGACTTTCGACCGGCAGCATTTACGGGGCCATATACTACTCCTTCGCCCACATGCTCTTCAAGGGGGGCCTCTTCTTGGGTATAGGCTCGCTGGCAGATGCCCAGGGCACGAAAAACATGAGGGAGCTCAGCTACAGAGGGGACCGGGGGGTTATGGCGGCTGTGCTGATTCTGAGCCTTGCACTTCCGGGAATTTCGCCGTT
>JALSON010000366.1 GCA_026986455.1 Thermococcaceae archaeon
TGTTCTTGAGGCACTCAGGATTAGCCATGAAAAATTTAAAGGGAAGATCAGCGGTTCATCAAAACCCCGAAGATGACTGCCATCCACCAGATCTCAAGGAATGCAAATCCAATATTGCCGGTTCCTGTTATGAGCCAGAGCACGAATACAGCGTAGGCCGCTAACGTTGCCGCCACATGCAGTTTCTGAAAGGTTTCGTTTATTGCCCCGCTCCCCTTCATCCAGCCTGTTGGAAGGGGCAGCCAGTCAAAGAATGCCCCTATCAGAGCGAGGATTGGTCTGTTGAAAAACACCGAGGGGATGAATATGAGCCCTGCAATGCCCACACATAGCATGGTCATAAGCTGTTTTTTCATATTCTTACCCCCTCAGTCTGTTATCCTCCTGAATTCAGGGACTGCGGTTCTCATAAAGAGCATTGGGGGTATTGCAATCTGCTGTTTTCCCATCCTTCCCACCTCAGTCTATCGTTGCCCTCCTGAACTCAATGACCGCAATTCCCATAAAGAGGGCCGCCAGCCCAGCGAGCACGAGCCAGTCTGTCGTCAGAGAGAAAGTCGGTGCAACCCCTGCCAGATAATACCTTGAGCCATCAACTGCATACGTGAGCGGATTGACCTTGGCAAGCCACTGCATCCACTCCGGCATGGTTTTCACAGGATAGAACGCCCCGCTCAGGAACGTCATGGGGAGCATTATCATGGTCATTATCATCTGGAAGCCCTCCATGCTGCTCATTCTCATTGCTATGGCAACTCCCATTCCGGCCACCGCAAGCCCGACGAGGAAGCTCAAAGCCAGCGCCGGCAGAACTCCCGAGAGCTTGAGCCCGCTCGCTATCAGAAAGCTCAAGGCGAGTATTATAACGCCCTGTATCATGACCATTATTGCCCCTCCTGTTATCCTCCCGAGTATCGCCTCCCCCCTCGATGCTGGTGCAACAAGTATCTCCTTGATAAAGCCGAACTGCTTGTCCCAGATTATCGTTATGCCCTGAATGAAGCTCATGTTGAAGACTGTCATCGCTACTATACCCGGCACGAGGTATGTCATGTAGTCCACCCCTCCGAAAATCATGCTCGCTCCCGGAAAGTTAAAAGCCCCTGCCCAGCCTTTGCCGAACAGAACCAGCCATATTATGGGGTTTATCAGACTTCCGAGGACCCTCGCCCTTGAACGCATGAACCTCTTCATCTCACGGTAAATCATTGTGCTGAAGATTCTCATCCTCTCACCTCCTCATCCGGGCCCTCATTATCATCCTCGCGACCTTCTGCTCTCCGCCCTCATCCCGTATCTCCCTGCCCGTCAGATGCAGAAAGACGTCGTTGAGCGTGGGGCGGTGGTATGTAACCTCAAGGATTCTCAGCCCGTTTTTCTGGGCAAG
This sequence comes from Thermococcaceae archaeon, assembly GCA_026986455.1. Classification (GTDB taxonomy): domain Archaea; phylum Methanobacteriota_B; class Thermococci; order Thermococcales; family Thermococcaceae; genus Thermococcus. The sequence goes on from JALSON010000366.1 coordinate 1,388, forward strand.
CTCAAAGAGCTTTGGCATGGCCTCTGAGGCATTCTGAACGTCCAGCCTTACCCGCCCGTCGGGCATTATCCTGCATCCCCTGATGAACTCCGCATTGAGGCATTTAATGCCCTCTTCCGGCTCCTCCATGCGCACGTAAATCACATCGTTGCCCACGAGCTTTTTCAAATCGTCAGCAGTCCCCTCCGCTATTATCTTCCCGTAATCCATGATCGCTATCCTGTCGGCCAGCTGCTCGGCCTCGTCCATGTAGTGGGTTGTGAGGAAAATCGTCATGCTGTGCTCCTCCTTCATGGCCCTGATGTACTCCCAGATATGAGCTCTCGTCTGGGGGTCGAGACCGATTGTTGGCTCATCGAGGAAGAGAATCTCAGGCTCATGCAGGAGAGAGCGCGCTATCTCCAGCCTGCGCTGCATTCCTCCGCTGAAAAATTTGACCGGCCTGTCCTTGAACTCCCAGAGCTCAACAAATTTCAGCATCATCTCGATTTTCTCCCTGAGCTCGTTTCCGGAGTAGCCGTATATCCTTCCGTGGATATACATGTTTTCATATGCCGTGAGCTCCCTGTCGGTGCTTGGATCCTGAAACACGATGCCTATTTTCCTCCTGACCTCCATGGGTTCCCTCACCACGTCGTGCCCTGCCACAGTAGCGGTTCCGGCGTTCGGCTTCAGAAGTGTGGTGAGCACATGCACGGTTGTGGTTTTTCCAGCCCCATTTGGCCCCAAAAATGCAAATATCTCCCCATTCCTTACCTTGAACGAGATTCCCTTAACAGCGGTAAAATCGCCGTATTTCTTTACAAGGTTTTCAACTTCAATTGCGTATGTCACCTTCAGTCACCCCATGATTGTTTTTTCTAAATTTTTCAGCATGTTCCTCTCTAAAAACAAACTTTATGCCATACCTTTTCTTGAAAGGCAGTCTGAGTGTATTATATACAAGCGTCAGGAAAGGATGTTTTACCGGCCTCTCCCGTGGTCTCAGGGCACCTGTTGGACATGCCTCGACACAGATATTGCATCCCCTGCAGAGCTTGGGGTTTGTCATGACCGGCCTTAAGCGGGGTTTTTCATCAAAACCGAATAGGGATACCCTCATAGGAACAACGCTCCAGATTTCTTCGCCGTATGGACAGGCGGTTATACATTCTTCCCCACCACCACACAGGGGATAATATATTGTCAGAGGAGCGTTTTCAGCCATCGTCCTGTAGTACTCTTTCCAATCCCGAAGCGAACTGCTCATATCCCCTCACCAAACTCCACGATGAACCTGATCCGTTTGGCACAGTCCTTTATGACCTTCGAGAGCTCCTCCTTCTGTTCTCCGCTGAGGGATTCAAATCTCTCAAAAAGCAGTCTGAATGCCTTTACCAGCTCGTCTCCCCCTAATTTTCTGAATTCTCTGTAGATTCTCATGCGTCTGAGGGTCTCTTCAAGCTCATCTTCATGCTGCTCAAGGTATTCCACTCCCCTCTCGGTAATCCTGTATGTCTTTTTTTCTCTCGTTCCTCCACCTGCGACCTCTATGAGGCCTTTCCTCTTCAGTCCTGCCAGCGTGGGATAGATAACGCCCGCACTCGGAGAAGGAATTCCAAAGCGCTCTTCAAGCTCTTTCATGATGGCATATCCGTGCATCGGGCTTTCCCTCAGCAGGTAGAGCACCAGAAGTTTAAGCCCGCCCTTAAGTCTCGGCCTCTCCAAATGCATCACCCAATATATCTGTAGATATATCACTTATAAACTTTTTGATCTAGAAGGACTGGAGAAGGAGGGAGGCAAAATGCGTCTGATACTCAAACCGCTGTTTGAGGCCGAACTGCCGGCAGATTTTCTGGAAATTCTGAAAACAAAGCTCAACGGCAGGGAGCTGAGGGAAGGAGAGACCATAACGGTTGATATACTGGGAAAACCTCTCCGTTTTGAGGTTGCCTATGCGGAGCCCCGGGTTCTGAAGGTCAAAAAGAACACCAGAATCGAGATTTCCAGGAGCCCAATTTCGCTCATAGAGATGGAGTTTGAGAGGGAAATCGAAGGTCTCGTGCCGTTTTCCGGAGGCTTTGTTATTGTGTTCAAGGATGAGGTTCTAATCCTGAACCGGAAGGGGCACAAGATTTTTAATAAACAGTTCGAAAAGCTCAAGGAGGTTAAAACCTCCGGAAATTCGGTGGCGGTGGTTCATGATGATAAAAAGCTCACACTCATACACGTTCCATGAAAGCTGGGAGGAGAAGAGGGAGAGGGCCATTAAAATTGTTAAAAGACTGATTGAGATGTATCCAAGAAGGAGCCGGGGGGAAATTCTTCAGGGAAGCCCTTACTTCACTCTTATCAGGTGCATAATCTCCCAGAGAACGAAGGATGAGACGACTGACAGGGCCAGCGAAGTCCTCTTCAGGCATTATCCAACGATGGAGGCTCTTGCAAACGCCGGTGTGGAGGAAATCCAGAAGCTGCTGAAGGAGAACGGTGTCGGCCTCTGGAACAGCAAGGGGCGGTGGATTGTGGAAACATCGCGGATTCTCTTTGAGAAATACGGCGGAAAAGTGCCGGACGACATAGATGAGCTCATGAAGCTGCCGGGAATCGGAAGGAAGTGTGCCAACATCGTCCTGGCTTACGGCTTCGGCTATCAGGCCATTCCGGTTGATACACACGTCAACAGAATAAGCAAACGCCTCGGCCTCGCTCCTCCGGGCGTTCAGCCCGAGAAGGTTGAGGAGTATCTGAGTGAGCTTATACCCAAAAACCTTTGGATATATGTCAATCATGCAATGGTCGACCATGGAAAGAGGATATGCCGCCCTATATGGCCGAGATGCGGTGAATGCCAGCTCAGAGAGTTCTGTCCGTATGCTAAAGGGCTCGTGACGGATGAGGACATAAAGGGAAGCTCTAAGGCCCGCAGG
>JALSON010000367.1 GCA_026986455.1 Thermococcaceae archaeon
ATCGGAGAATTTCTCCCGTCAGATGAAGCTAGGCTATGGCTGGCACAACTTCACGGTCAGGGCATGGGACGTCTCGTACAACGTGAGCAGGAGCGTGCTGTTCAGAATAAATGAACCCCCACAGGTTGGCTTCACATGGAACGCAAGCTATCTAACCGTGGATTTTGTCTCCAACGCCAGCGATCCTGATGGCATCTCAAGGTACCTCTGGGACTTCGGTGACGGATGCACCTCAACAGAGGCCACACCAACGCACATCTACTCCCAAGGAGGAATTTACAACGTGACGCTCACCGTATGGGATGGATACAATCTGAGCTCCAGCGTTAGCAGGGCTGTGGAGGTCTTTGCAAACGTTAGCTTGACGAGAAACGAGAGCTACACCTTCAGCAGATACTTCGGATTCTACAACACAACCTCCTGGGAGCCTTTCAGGAGGGAGTTTGAGGAATGGGCCAACGGAACCCTCGCCGGAATCACCATCAGCACGGACGACTTTGAGAGCATCTCAAGCCTCATCGCCGGAAACTGGAGCCTCATGAAATATTCAGAAAACCTGACGGCCGGAAGTGAAACAGGGTGGATAAACGCAACCTACATGAGGAGCGTAATCATAACCGGAACGATAGGCCACAACATCACAACTCTGCTCCTCATCCAGAGGGTTAACCTCTTCGGGAACGCAAGCCACGTTCCTGACGACAGGCCGCCAGCCGTGGAGATAATCTATCCGGCTAACAGGACATACGACCACAACATTACGGAGATAACCGTGAGGGTTGAGGATGAATCCCCGATAGCGTGGGTCAAAGCCGCGCTGGATGGAAGAAGGTATAACCTAACGTTCGAGAACGGAACATGGATTGCAGAGATAAACGCCGGCGATGGAAGGCATGAGCTGAGGGTGAGTGCGAGCGACGTCTGGGGCAACGTAGGGAATGCCACGGTCATCTTTGCAGTAAATACGAGCGTGAGGATAATTGAGGGCAACAACACGACTGTAACAATAATTCCGGGCGAGGCTGAGAGTGAGGTCAAGATAGGAAACGGGACTGTAAGCCTGACAATACACCTGAAGGGTGCGGTTCAGACCTTCATGCTGCCTCCAGGCAGAAGCATAACAGTGGACGAGAGAGTCAGAAGCACACCATGGCTGCTCGTGAGGAGCGGTGCGGAGATTGGAGAAATTGATGAAGACAATGAAATGGCAACGAGGAGTGGAACTGTCTACAGGATAAAGACAATCACCCTCGACCTGAAGGTTTCCAGAGGAGGATATGCAGTTCTGACGGTGCCCCTGCACGGCATGAGACCCACGAAAATCACAGCAGAAAAGAACGGAACTCGGTATGCTTTAACAGCAGAGGTTAACGCCCGTGGATACTTCAGAATATCCGGGGATGTCCTCTACATAGTGGTATTCGATGACCCGCTTATCAGAATAAACCTTGAGCAGAGGGACATGCAGAGAACCGTGGAGCTCCGCAGAGGGATATGGATGAGGCTCGGGATTATGTGGGAGGCCCGCTATCTCAGGATGAGCAAAAAATTCGAGGAGATTATTTCCGGCATTCCGAACACCACCACGATTGATGATGCCATGGCACTCCACAGAAAGGCTGAGGAATACTTCAACACCGCCAGCAGCTACAATCCCATCCTAAACCCGGCGATGTATGCGATATACATGAGGAGGGCATATCTAACCGAGCTGAAAGCCCTAAGACTGCTTAAAAACTCCGGCCTCCATGATTAGTTTTCCCTTTATATTTTATTTTTCCGGTTCTGGTGGGCTTGTCTAAAAGGGTTGTTTCGTTTGATGTTTTACTGAAGTTTTTGCACCCTCAGGGAAAACCGCCTGAAGGCTAACCGCATAACCTAATCAATAATTTCAGACACGCCCCAGTTCCGGTTCGATTGCCACACCAAAGCGATTAATATAAAAACATCAAGCTACATAAGTAAAGAAGAGGGCTGCCGATGGAGGTAACATCCATAATAAAAACACTGTCCAATGAAACCAATCTGCAGATTCTGTCAATACTCAGGTCAGGGACGTTTAATCCCCGGGAGCTTGCGAGGATTCTACAGAAAGACGAAAGCGACATATCCCGAAGGCTGAGGCTTCTTGAGAGGATGGGGATTGTCGAGGGGAGATGGATACGGGCAGGAAATAAAAACATAAAGGTTTACAGCCTCAAGGTGGAGGAAGTGAGGATAAGCTTTGAACCGGGGGAGGTCGTTATCCAGACCTCAAGGAATGGGAGATACGAAATACCGATTCCTGAAAGCAAAATACCGAAGGTCGAGAACTTCTTCGGGAGAGAGGATGAAATCAAACTGCTTTCTTCTCCTGAAAAGCGTGTAATCGTAATCTACGGAATCGCCGGAATAGGAAAGACCGCCCTCGCCGCCAGGGTCTTCGGGGATGCATTCTGGTATCAGGTGAATGAAGCGGACAGCTTTGACTATTTCATCTGGCAGATAGGTCTTTTTCTGAACAGTGCGGGCTATTCCACCCTTTTGGAGTACCTGCGGGGAGGAGGAAGGGAGGAGAGGGATATACTGGAGCTTGTTCTCGACGGCATTGAGAGCACAGGTATGAAACTCGTTGTTGATGACCTTCATAAGTGCACTGATGAGAAGATTCTGAGACTTCTTGCATTTATTGCCGGAAGGATGGAACATGGACTTCTGGTAATACTCTCCAGGGAAAAACCCCGTCTTGGAATTGTGGATGCAACCTACATCCGCCTTAAGGGGCTTGATTTGAAGTCCGCCTATTCCCTGATAAAGTCCAGAGGTGTTAAAATTGACCTCACCGACTTTGTAGATATCTACCAGCTGACAATGGGGCACCCTCTCGCCCTGAACCTTTTTGCAGAGGCATACATTGAAAAAAACGAGATCAGGCCGGAAAAATTTTTTGACTTCCTTTTCTGGGAGGTTTATCAGGCCCTGAACAGGGATGAAGGGCTGATGCTCCAGCTCCTCGGACTCTTCGATGAACCTGTTGAATACGGAGCAATCAAACACGTCTATCCCAAGAAAAATGCGTTTGTAGTCCTTTATTCCCTCCTGAACAAGGGACTCGTCGAGAAGAGGGGAGAGCTGTATTTCCTCCATGATCTCCTCAGGAACATTATGAAGGAAACCCCGGAGGTAGATGAAAGGGAGTACTGCTCCAGATATATCGACTATCTGATAGAGAAGAAGAACATCAAAGATTTCCTCAGGGCGTTGAGATATGCAGTCAGACTCAAGGACAGGGATAAGTTCAGGGAGCTTATTGAACTGAGGTTGAGGAGGTTCAAAAGAATCATTCAGGATTTTCCCGATGCCTATATGAAGGTGCTACTCCAGCTGGAGAATGACCCATATGCCAGGAAGGAGCTTGGTCACATCTATTTCCAGAGGGGCTTCTTTGAGAAGGCGCTCAGGCTGTGGCTTGAGGTGGAGGACAGGCTCGAGGGAATACACAGGGCGGATGTGATGAGTTCTCTGGCGGATGTTTATATGGAGCTTGAAAACTTTGAGGAGGCTGAAAAATACCTTAGGGAGCTTGAAAAAATTGCCGATGAGAGTGAGGATTTGGAAATCAAGCTCTGGTACCATGTGGAGCTCACAAAGTTCAAATATTACATGGATGACCCTGAGGGAGCACTTGAGAGTGCATTTAAAGAGCTTGAGATTATAAGGAGGATGGAGCCCTATCCGGAGCTTGAGAGTCTCGTCCTCCTTCACATCGGGGATATATACCTGGGCATGGAGAAGCCGGAGGAGAGTCTGAAATATTATCATCACGCGCTTGAGATTGCCAGAGCATACAGCCTGCCCTTCATGGAGCACCTGGCACACGGGGAGCTCTCAAAGGCTCACTTCACTGTAGAAGACTACAAAAAAGCCGTGGAACATGCGGGAAAAGCCGTGGAGTACTATCTCAGGGTCAGGAACTACCGCAGAGCTGTTGATGCACTCGCATACAGATGCCTGTCATACATAGGTCTGAATCTCCCGGACAGGGGTGAAAAGGATGCGGAGGAGATGATAAAAATCGCCCAGAGCATGGATTACCCCCTCGGCTGGGCGGGTTACATCTTTCTCGGCGTGGCTAAATCGCTGAAAGGTGAGGATGGAGCCGAGTACCTGAGAAGAGGTAAAGAAAAGCTGAAAAAGCATCCTTGGCTGTATGATGCGGTCTTAAAAGAGCTGGCCAGGGTTTATAAGGCAGCAGAAGCCGGTGATTTGTTTGCAGAATGACGTATCCTTTCTGAGGTCACTCCTGAATGAGACGAATATCCAGATAATCTCACTCCTCGGAGGCACATCCCTAAACACGAGGGAAATAGCAAGGCTGCTCCAGAAGGACGAAACCCTGATTTCCAGAGGCCTGAGATCCCTTGAGAAGGCGGGCATCGTGGAAGGGAAGTGGATGAGGGTCAGGGGAAAGAACATCAAGGTGTATTCCCTCAAATCCGACGAGCTCAAAATAAGCTTCAGCCCGGAGGGGATGGACGTAAAAATAGGGGAGAAGAGCTTTAAGTATTCCCCGCCCCTGCTGGAGAGCAGGGTTCCCAAAACCGGAACCGGGAGCTTTGTGGGAAGGGAAAGGGAAGTTGAGCTGCTCAAGGGCAATCATCCCGTTGCCGTGATATTCGGCATGGCGGGGATAGGAAAATCGAGTCTCGGTGCTAGGGTTTTCGGTGATGCATTCTGGCACTCCATGACCGAAGAAGACACCGTGGAGTATATAGCATGGCAGCTGGCACTTTATCTGAACCTCCGTGGATTCCGGGCGATGATAGAGTACATGAGAGCCGGTGGAAAGGAGCTCTCCACAATCAGGGGGCTTGCTCTTGAAGGAATAACCAGAACAGAGGCCACGGTAGTGTTTGATGACCTCCATAAGTGCCGGGATGACGATGTTAGCTCCATGATAAGATTTCTGGCCTCCCGGCTTGAGAGGGGGAAGCTAATCCTGATTTCACGGGAAAAGCCGGCGATAAGCTACGATGAACGGGTTCTCCTGATACATCTGAGGGGTTTGAGCAGTGAAGAGTCATACAGACTTCTGAACCTCAAGATGCCCGGCATAACCCCCGGGGAATTCAGCAGGATTTATCACTTTACCCTCGGCCATCCCCTGATGCTGGTTCTGGTATCGGAAGCATCAAAACCCATGGATTCCCCGTTTCTATTCGAGTACCTTTTCAGGGAGGTTTATCAGGGCCTGAGCAATGAGGAGAGAACTGTACTTCAGCTCCTTTCACTCTTTGATGAACCTGTCGAGCTGTCCGCACTGAGGGAAATACACGCACGGAATATTTTTCTCACCCTTTATTCCCTTCTGAATAAGGGCCTCGTGGAAAGGACAGGGGAAAGATATCACGTGCATGATCTGCTCAGGGGATTTTTAATCGGCATCAGGGATATAGATCCTGAAAAATACCACCGCAGATATATCGGATACCTCATGAGGAGAAACACTGCAAAGGACTTCCTCCGGGCGTTTAAGTATGCAGCCCGGCTGGGGGACAGGGAGCTCATAGGAAAAATGACCGAAATCAGGATAAGGAGATTCTGGAGGATTGCCCTCGATTTTCCCCTTGCATATCAAAAACTGCTCGAAAAAATCAGGGAAGTCCCCTATGCAAGGGAGGAGATAGCGAGACTTTATTTTAACCGGGGCTTTTTTGAGAAGGCACTCAGGCTGTGGCTTGAGGTTAGAGAGGAGGTTGAAGATGACTTTCACAGATTTGATGTCCTCATGATGCTCACAGATGTCTACTGCGAAGTCGGGGAGGTGGAAAAAGCGGAGGAATGCCTTTCTGAGCTGGAAGGGCTCTTTTTCCTCCACAGGGACGACCCCTACATGAGGCTCGGCTACCACATCGAGGTTACGAAGGTGCACACGTTTAAGAGGGAGCGCAAAGAGGCCATAGAAAACGCATTCAAGGAACTCGAAGCCATCCGGGAGTATCCGCTCGTTCATCCGGAGCTTGAGTCCCTCATCCTATACCACATAGGCTACCTCTACGTCGAGATGGGGGAGCTTGAGAAGGGAGGCAGGTACTACAGGGAGGGGCTGAAGGTTGCGGAGGCATACAGCCTGCCCTATATGGAGAACCTCGGATACATCCAGATCGGCATCGTCAGCTACTTCCTCAGGGATTTCAGGACATCCTCCAAAAGCTCCGAAAAAGCCGCGGAATACTTCCTGAGGACTAAAAACTACCGCAGAGCAATAGATGCTCTCTTCAGGAAGGCTGTGGCGATGATCGGGGAGGGAAGGTTTGATGAGGCCAGAACGGCCTCCGAAAAAATACTT
>JALSON010000368.1 GCA_026986455.1 Thermococcaceae archaeon
CCAAGCATTAGGGCTCCGCACATACTCGTTGTTGAGAGTTCCCACGTGAAAAACAATCCCCAGCTTAGGAAACTCGTGAAGAAAGAAATCCTCTCAGGAATACCTGTTATTGTTATCGGTAATCCTGAGGTTATCAACGGGACTTTCAAGGGTCAGTTCTTCGCAGAGCTCGTAGCTGGTAGAGGTCCAGGGGAAAAGCCGATTAAAAAAGCAACTGTCTACGGTTACATGACCTATCCTTCCAATGGAATTCTCGTGAGCAAAGAGTTCATCTCCATTGACGCCGAACCAAAGGCAATCGAACAAGCTTACAGCTGGGCGGTTAAGAACCTAAAACCAAGTGCCGGGACTTTCGAACTTAAGGCAGAGCCTCTATCCTCTGGAGCTTATTGGTCTTACAGGAGTCAGCTTGATTTTATCAGCGGTGATGACTGGAAACCATATGGCAGACTCAACGTTAGGACAATCTACTACCAGCTTATGAACGATGGTTCCTCCCAGTACGACTGGTACAATGTTCATGTGCGACAGCAGTCCGTTCCGGGGAAGGAACTCTGGGATTCGAACTGGAGAACGGCCAAGATGCACACTTGGATAGACACCGATTATTACAACCCAAACGGCTTTCTCTCGGCGTATGAGCCGACAACAACCTCGGGGACAACAACGGTGGGCGTTTCAATAGGTGTCTCCGCGGGAGAAGAGGGGGCACAAGTGAGTGCATCCCAGTCGTGGAGCTACACAATTCCTGACGTTCGCGTTTACGACGAGAGCGACTACTCCCTTGAACTGGCAAGGTGGGTGCACAGGATAGCACCCGACAAAGCTGTGGGAATGACCACATATCAGATAGAACCGGGTGCCACGTTAAGATTCAGAGAGTGGGATGTAGGGGCCAAGGTGTGGAGAGAACACTACGGTGTCGTCTACGCAAAACCTCCGAACTGGTGGGAGCCCTGGTGGGACTGGCATTATAGCGAGGAAAACTGGGTTGAATTCCGCATTTCTATGGGATGAAGTTAGAATTCTTTCTTGCGCTCTTCTTTTTATCCCATTTTCAGGTGTTACCAAATGCCCAAAAGCTTTTTATGAAATTAGCTCATCTCCTTCTCAGGTGGTGCTGATGGGAGCTGATAAATACGAGATTCTTCAGGATTTGATGAGGAGGAGAGGCTTTGCCTGGGGGAGCTTTGAAATATATGGCGGTGCGAGGGGTTTTTACGATTACGGTCCTCTTGGAGCTACAATAAAGAGAAAAATCGAGCAGAAAATCAGGGAGGCCTTCCAGAGGGAGGGCTTCTTCGAGCTTGAGACGCCGGACATCACACCGGAGAAGGTCTTCATAGCGAGCGGTCACGTTGACAAGTTCGTTGACCCGCTCGTCGAGTGTAAGAAGTGCGGTGCGCGCTTTAGGGCAGACCACATAGTGGAGGAGGTTCTCGACATCGACACCGAGGGCATGAGCGCCGAACACCTCACCCAGCTCATTAAAGAGCACGACATCCGCTGCCCGGAGTGCGGAGGCGAGCTTTCCGACGTCTGGTACTTCAACCTCATGTTCGAGACCAAGATAGGCCCCTACGGCGACCAGAAGGGATACCTGAGGCCTGAAACCGCCCAGGGTATCTTCGTCAACTTCAGGCGCTTAAACGCTTTCGCCAGGAACAGGCTTCCCTTCGGCGTTTTCCAGATAGGTAAAGCATACCGCAACGAGATTTCCCCGAGGCAGGGGATGTTAAGGCTTAGAGAGTTCACGCAGGCAGAGGCGGAGATATTCTTCAACCCGAAGGAGACTGCTCATCCTCACTTCGACGAGGTCAAGGATGAAAAGCTTAGGCTCTACCCGATAGAGAACCAGCTCAAGAACCTCGGGATGATTGAAATAACCGCCGAGGATGCCGTCAAGAAGGGCTACGTCCTGAATACATTCTTCGCCTACTACATGGTCATGGTCAAGAGGACGCTCCTCGACATCGGCATCCCCGAGGAGGCCATACGCTTCCGCCAGCAGCTGCCGGAGGAAAGGGCACACTACTCAAGCGACACCTGGGACGTCGAGATACACAGCGAGCGCTTCGGCTGGGTGGAGTGCGTCGGCATAGCCTACCGCGGCGACTACGACCTCAGCAAGCACATGAAGATGAGCGGGGCTGACTTAACCGTCCTCATACACTACGACGAGCCCAAGATAGTCAGACGTCTCAAAGTAAGCCTCAACATGAAGCGCGTCGGGCCTAAGCTGAAGAAGGACGCCAAGAGGATAAATGAGCTGATTCAGGGCTGGGAAGAAGAAAAGAAACGTGAGCTTGTTAAACTCCTCGAAAGGGACGGAAAGGTTACCATCGAGGGCTACGAGCTGGAGAAGGACGACTTCATAATCAAAGAGGTTGAGGAGAAGATAACCGGCGAGAAGATAGTGCCCCACGTCCTTGAGCCGAGCTTTGGAATAGACAGGCCCTTCTATCTGCTCCTTGAGAACTCGCTGGTAATCGAAGAGGACAGGACGTACCTTAGGCTCAAGAAGGACATGGCGCCGATTGAGGTTGCCGTTTTGCCGCTCGTTGCAAAGGAACCGCTGAAGAGCATCGCCTACGACGTCTTCAGGACGCTCCAGAAGGCCGGCTTCATCGTTGTTTACGACGAGAAGGACACCATCGGGAGGAGATATCTAAGATACGACGAGATAGGAACTCCCTACTGTGTCACAATAGACAACCAGACGCCCGAGGACAACACGGTAACGATACGCGACCGTGACACGAGGGAGCAGATAAGAATCAAAATTGATGAACTCCCCGAGAAGTTGAAGGAGCTTATTTTCGGAGAGTGAGCTCAGCAGAGCTCTCTTACCATTTTCTTCCCCGTGATGCCTCATGTCCCGCAAGATCCACCTCATCTACCGCCGCATCCCCAACCGCGTATTGGAGAGGGATGACGAAGTTATAGCCGACCTGGGCGATGTAATAATAGCCAGGTCCGAGTTTAAAGGCATGCTCGCCCCCCTTAGGGTGAACGGCGTCGAGGTCATAAAAAACGGCTATGAAATGCTCTATTTCGCCTTCATCGGGGAGAACTACGACATCCTGAAGGTCTACGACGAGGAGGGCAACTTCAGGGGGCTTTACGTTGATGTGCTGGCATATACGAGGCGCGAGAAGGACACGCTTGAGATGCTTGACCTGTTTTTGGACATCTTCGTCTTTCCGGATGGCGAGGCGTTCCTCCTTGATGAGGAGGAGCTTGAGATGGCACTGAACTACGGCGTGATTGACAGGGAAACGTTTGACTTCGCCTATTGCGTTGCGAGGGAAATCCTCGAAAAGCTTAAACGGAAGGAGTTTCCGCCTGAGATAGTCTGGAAATACGAGGTGAATGGAGATGAGTGCAAAGTTCCTGAAGGAGAGTAAAGAAGGAACTATCCTCCTCGTTTACGTCCAGCCGAAAGCTAAGAAGAACGAAATTGATGGGGTGGATGAGTGGCGTGGTCGTTTGAGGGTTAAAATCAAAGCCCCGCCCGTCGAGGGGAAGGCTAACAGGGAAGTTGTGAAGTTCCTCTCGAAGCTCTTTGGGCGGGAAGTGGTTCTCGTCAGGGGAGAAACCTCAAGGGAAAAGGACCTGCTCGTTAGGGGAGCCGGTAAAGAGGAGGTCATAGGGAAGCTCGGGCTGGGTTAGTTCCTAAGGGCGAAACACTTACCCTAAAGTATGATACCCGTGGGTAATTTACTGATCGAAGGAAAAAACTTCTCAGGAACATGGGGAAAGCTTTAAATTTGATAATTTCAATTATGATAATGGTGATTATCATTGATTGAACCCAGTGGAGAGTTTGTGAACAGGAAAGAGGAACTCAAGGCTATAAGGGAGAAGCTCGAAAGCGAGAGGTTTGAGCTGATCATCGTTTATGGAAGGAGGCGAGTAGGAAAAACGAGGCTCGTCCTTGAAGCCGTAAGGGGCAGACCTCACGTTTACTACCTGGCGGTCGAGGGCGACAACCTGAGGCACTTTATTGATGCTGCTAAAAGAGTCGTCCCCGAGCTCTCCTATGTTAAGGAGGACTGGGAGGCGGTTCTCCACCACCTGCGGGACGGGGTGGTCCTCATAGATGAGTTCCCAAATCTCGTCAAGGAAGATCCCAATGTTCTCTCGCGCTTCCAGCGGATCATAGACCTTGAGCTGTCCTCATCGAGAACCAAGCTCATCCTCTTGGGTTCATCGATTGGGATGATGACCGAGAAGGTGCTGAGCCACAAAAGCCCCCTCTACGGGAGAAGAACAGCTTCCATAAAGCTGAACGCCCTAAACTTTTTTGTGCTGAGGGAGTTCTTTCCTATGGCATCTTTGAAAGAGCTGGTGGAAGTCTACGGAATGACCGACGGTATTCCCTACTACATCCTGAGGGTTAGGCTTCCCTTCTGGGAGTGGCTTGAAGAGGAGCTATTGGATCCAACGAGCATTTTCAGGGACGAGGCTGATTTCCTTCTCCGCTACGAGTTCACAGAGGTCAAAACGTACAAGAGGATCCTTGAGGCAATTGCCATGGGAAAGAGCACCCCGAAGGAGATAAGGGATTTCACCGGTTTGAAGCATGCGGACTTAACACCCTATCTGAGAAACCTCATGGAGACCGGCTTCATAGTGAGGGAACTTCCAATAATGGAAGGGCTGTCCTCAAAGCGGGGTCGCTACTTCGTGGCGGACAATTATCTGGCCTTCTATTTCAGGTTCATCTACCCCAACCTCTCGGCGATTGAAGAGGGAGTCTTCAGCGTGGAGGATATAAGGGAAGATTACAACCGCTATCTTGGCTGGGTTTTTGAGAAGGTAGCAAGGCAGTTTTTGATCGAGCTGGACAAAGCTGATGAGCTACCTTTCCGTTTTACGAAGATAGGAAGGTGGTGGCGTAAGGGAGAGGAGATTGATTTCGTTGCGTTGAACGAGCGGCAGAGAAAAGCGCTTTTCGTTGAGGTTAAGTGGAAGAGCCTTAAGGGAAGAGAAGCCCGGGGAATTTTGAAGGATTTGGAGAGGAAAGCGGAACTGGTTGAGCTTGAAAGCTGGGAAAAGAGCTTCGGGCTCGTTGCAAAGAGTGTTAAGGGGAAGGAAAGGCTGGGGAGTGAAGGTTTTCTCATCTGGGACCTGGATGATTTCAAGTCGTTCTTGGAATAAATGTGCGAGAGGCAAAGCTTCCTGACCTCATGCCACTGAAACTCGTTGCCTTCGATACCAAATCGAGAAAACCTGCAAGAATGAAAGGAATAAAAAGCCTTTTCATGAGGAGCATAGTCACTTCAAAATCCCCAGGCTTTTGTTAGTTTTCCTTATGCTCTCCTCCTTTTCGGCAAGCTCGAACATCGCCCTTATCGCGTCGATGTTTTCGGGGACAACGTCGCTCTCCTGGTGGACGGCCTGGATGTAGAAAAGGCGTTTCCCTTTGACGTTTATGCTCTCCTTCCAGACGGCTATCTCATAGAGGTTGTTCCACTCCCTGTGGAGGTCGCGTGCGAACTCTATGAGCTGGGCGGTGCTTGAGAAGCCCCTTCCCTCCTCAAAAAGGAGAACCCTCGTGGTGTCCTCGAAGATCTCGATGACGTCCTCCCTCGTGAGGGGCTTCCTGAGCTCGACCATAACCGAGTGGACGTGCATTAGAGTTGTCGGCACCACAAAAGCCGTTGTCTCGATGTTTATTGGGAGGATCGTCTGCACATCGGGGCCGTGGTGCGATGGCACCTCAACGCTCGGCTTTATCGCATTAACCGGTCCGCGCTTGATGTCATCCGGGTCGGCGGCCCTTCTGATCATCACGGCATAAACGTAGTCAATGTAATCCCTTATGGCATTCAGCGTCCTCGTTAATCCCGTGGTGTTGCATGAGACCACGCGCACGTAGTCCTTCCCGAGGGCGCTTTCATATTTTGCCTGTGCCACAAAAGAAGTCTGCACCAAATCCGCTTTCTCCCCACCCTGGAAGATAGCTTTAACACCGTGCGCCTCATAGAGCGCCTTGTTTTTGGCTCCCATACCGCCGGGGGTTGCATCCACAATTACATCGACCTTTTCGAGAAGGTCTTCGAGCGTTCCTGCCACATCGAAGCCAGCTTTTTCGAACCTCTGCAGGAACTCATCGCTTGCAGCATAAACGGGAATTCCAAGCTCCTTTGCCCTATATGCACCGAAATCAGGCTTGGTCTTTGTAACACCGATGAGCTTCATATCGTCCTGCTTTGTGACGGCGTAGGCGACACGCTTGCCTATGGTGCCGTAACCGTTAATTCCCACCTTAACCTTCATGTCATCACCGGGTATTTTTACGGCCGTGAAATACTTAAGCCTT
>JALSON010000369.1 GCA_026986455.1 Thermococcaceae archaeon
TAACGCTTGGGTTCTCATGCCGGATACTGCTGGGATACCTGCAGGGTACCGGCCCCGCCCTAAAGGACGAGGCTTGTGAAAAGAAAAATGTCATTGTTGAGCCTATCCCTGCCGTACCCAATACCGTTAGCTTCTCCTCTCCTCCATCTTTGCGGCAATCCATGCCAGCAGCAGTATGAAGGCCATTCCTCCGAAGAAAGAACCTCCAAAATAGAGCAGTTTCCGCTTCAGGCTCATTCCCTCTGCGGCAACCGTTGTATTCTGGGGAACCGGCACCTTGATGATCTGGGTGACTACCTTGGGCTTGCATGTGCTGTTCGTTGTATTCCGAATCTGCTCACCGCTGGGAGGCTCCTGAACCCGCGACACGCTTATTACCGTCGAATTCTTGAATATTTCGCCGCCTGCACTCACCACGGCCACAATCTCATATTTTCCCTCTCTGGAGGGTATGAGGGAAAGCTGGTATGTCTTCGTCTGATTGGGGGCCATTGAATCCCTTAGCTGAAGCCACCCCCCATACATCGTGAAGTTTTTAGCCCTCACACCGAATCCCTCCGGAACTGCAACGGTAAGGGCAAAGGGGAGCTCTGAATTTCCCAGGTTTTTAACGCTTATATTAACCGGTATGGTTTCTCCAACCTTCCCGTTTCTGCCCCTGACCTCCACACTGTAGTTGAAAACCGCTTCCCTGACTCTTACCCTCCTGACTTCCGAGGAAAATGTCAGGTTAACAAGCCCGTTGCAGGAGAGGAAATAGGGAGCACGGGCAATGACGTCGATGTTTCCCACGGTTAGATTTCCGCCTGAGGTGGCCTTGAGCATGAGAGGAAATTCAATCTCCCTGCCTCTTTTCAGAAGTGGAATATACCTGGGATAATCCCCTACAATTTCAAACTCCCTGGAGATGTTTGGGATTATCTCCAGATACCTCAAATCCGTTTTTCCGGTGTTTTTCAGCACCACCGTAGCTTTAAAAGGAATGTACTCATTAATTTCTCCGGGAGTCTCGAAGGACACATTGAGAAATGCGATATCCTCAATCTTTGGGACTTTGCTCTCATCCAGCATTGCCACAATTCTGACCTGCTTTTCGCTTCCCTGCTTTCTGACCTCAAGCGCCCCTAATGAAAGCCCTCCGTAGGAGATCATGGAGGTAAAGTTCCCCGCAGTTATAAATGCACTTCTCAGCGGAACCCCGCAGGAGTTTCTGATTGAGACATACACCCTGTTCATATATACTCCATCAATCCTCACGATATAGGGGCCGAGCTTTGTCGTTTTCCCCTCGGCTATCCATCCCTCAAAATACGGAAGAACCCTGATGTTCATGTATGCCCCCTTTAGTCTCACTCTTATCCTCAGATATTCCGAACCCACGAGATCCCTAACCTCAATCTGCAGTCCCTCAGCCTCCAGTGTTTTTCCAACTTCGCTGAAATACTCCCTTCCGTTTATCCTGAGCCTGATGATCTCACTGAGACCTCCTGTTTCGTTCGTTATGTTGTAGCCCTCAAACGTTACGTTCCAGTCCCCGATTTTCTGCGTGTCTCCCCTGTAGAGGTAACCGTCGAAGATCAGGGGCATCAGCTTCATTGAAAGCCTCAGATTTTCAAAGCTCACGGTCCCCCCTTTATAGGCGATATCCTTTGTGATGTTCTTATATGTGATCCGCAGGGCCGCCTCTTTCTCCGAGACCGAATTCAGAAGGATCCTGTACTCCCCGAACTTTACCGACTGACCTTCGAGCAGATACGGGAAGTGAAACTCCATGTTTGCGTATCCCCTGCTGTCAAGGAGGACATAACTGAAGCTGAGGTTGTAACCACCAAGCCTGAACATGGAGCCAAGGGGCAGTATTTCAGTGCTGTTGTTCAGACTTACGAGAAGGGTTTTGTCCCCTATGGAGACGTCCTCAATGGAAATTGTGGAGCTTCCCACCGTTATCTCCCCTGGAATCCTGAAC
The DNA here is from genome assembly GCA_026986455.1 of Thermococcaceae archaeon. Lineage (GTDB taxonomy): Archaea > Methanobacteriota_B > Thermococci > Thermococcales > Thermococcaceae > Thermococcus. Next base: position 1,967 of record JALSON010000369.1, read on the forward strand.
CAGCCGCTCAGAACAGAACTAGCCTGGGCATGCGGAAGGATCAGCACCAGAATGAAAATTACAAAGGGAACTCTCCTCATGCCAACACCCCCATCAAAGGCCATACAATCCCTGCAAAGCTCATCATCTTGCCCATTACCACCCCACCTATGTAAAAGCCGAGTGCGGATATCCATGTGAGGATCACAAAGTGATAGATTGAAATCCCCAGGTGCCCTCCATCGGCGAGCTTTATTGAAAAGGATGAAAGAAATGCATGCAGGAGGAGAATTGCCGTGAGAATATAGCCCGTCGTCTGAAGCCCGCTTGAAGATGGTATGGAGATAACATTCTGCAGAAATTCCCCGGGCATGTTTATATTTGAGAAGAGCTGGTTCATGTAGAAGGTTACCTGAAATGCTGCTGCCACAGAGAATGCAAATGCTCCCGTGATGCCATAGACCACCCCTTTAAAGCTCGCCACGTTCTGTCCTCTCTTCCTCCTAAGCCGGATCAGCCGCTCGAAATTCCTTGAGATGACCATCCCCACATAGTCCGGCTCAGCTCCGAGTTTTATACTCTTCTTGAATATCTCGGAGAAAATTCCTATGAGCCAGCTGCCGGTATCGGAGGCAAAGTAATCCCAGGATTTGCTGTCATCGATTCTCATGGCGATTCTGCGGTAGAGGTTCTTTATGTCCCCTGTTAGAGTCCCGAAGTCGTGGGAGCTGAGGTACTTAAGTACGAGATGAAGGGAGGCCCCGCTGGCCGCCAGTGAGGAGCTCAGACTTCTTATAAACGCCGGGAAATTTTCATCCTTTATCAGAATGCTCTGTTCTTCGTGTTCTATTGTTCTTCCGATATATGCCAGGGGTGTCAGAACAAGGGCAACCTCCATCATCAGGGGTAGGCTAAAACGTGGTCTTATCACCATCAGGTAAACCACTGCGGCCACAAATACCCCGGAAACCGATATAATTGTTGCTCTCATAATCTTGGATTTCCTTTCAGAGGTAATTGCATTCTCAGACCAGACCCGATCCTCCGGCATCCTCTGTTTTATTATGACCAGAACCCCGATTTCCGTGGCGAGCACGAGCACAAACATGAATACGCTCAAACTCACAATATCCTGACCGGTTATTATCGGACCAATGATGATAAACGTAACCATGAAGACGACGGATATTATGAGGGATGAGTAAATCTCCTTAAAGACATCGAGGTCATAAAGGGCACCCTCATAGAAGGTCTCGTAGTCATCCATAACAGTTTTCTGCTCCTGAAGGAGATAGTCTTTGAGCTCCACACCGCTGTCGAGGGAATATGCGAGTCTTTCGAGAAAATCCGAGAAGACCTTGCTCGGGGTTCTCTTGGCCAGAAACCTCAGGGCCTCGGGCATGCCCCTGTGCAGCTTGGCGACGAGGTAGTATGCTTTCCTCATCTCGCTTGCTATCGGTTCCAAGAATTTTTCGGTTGAGAGATTCCACACGAGATCACTCCTGCCAACATCACTCGTGGACAGGACTGCGAAATAGGTGGCAAAATAGGGTATCCTTGAGTTTATCTTCACTTTCCTGCTGCTCGCTGTTGCATAGGGGTAGAGCATTCCATAGATCAAGGGCAGCATCGGAATGGCATAGAGAATAATGAGCACTATTTTTGACAGCGCTACGAACCTCTTCACTATCATCATCAGGATGAACAGCACTATGGAGAGGACTAAGCTGGGAAGCAGCACCTTCCTCAGGTACTCCCTTATTGTCAGGTCAGACTGCACAAAGATTCCTGCTTTGTTCTTTGCCATGTTCCCACCTCACAGTCTAAAGCTCAGCCCCTCAATGCCGCGCTCGTAGAAGTTTTTGATTTCTCTGTGTACAGCGTGGTAATCCATTATTCCGAGCTCCACCATTCTCTTTATTATTCTGGCTCTCAGGAAAAGCTCGTTGTAGATATCCTTGGGGTCTTCATAACCCGCAACCTCCGCTATTTTCCTCTCAAGGATGTATGAGTTGTTCATGCCTCTGAATATGTGCCTGTCGGAGACGGGATCCCATTCAAAGACGTTTCTCGTGGCAACCCCTCCAAGCTCCTCATAGTAGCCCTCAATCTCAACCACACTCACAACTCTCCTTAGAAACCTGCCCCTGACATAAACAGCCTGCTGGAAAAGTGCTATGTTGAGGTTGTCTATGAACGTCACCGGAACGTTGATGGGCGAGCCCGTGAAACGCTGGATCATCTTTTTGATGTCCCCTGCGTGGAAGGTGGACATAACCGGATGTCCTGTCTGCATGGCCTGAAATGCTATCGCACCCTCGGCTCCTCTAATCTCACCGACTATGATGTAGTTCGGCCTCGATCTCAGGGCGGCCTTGAGCAGATCGAACAGTGTAACCCTTGACTCCTCGGGTCCCCTTTCTCTGGTGGTTAGCCTCTGCCATGTCTTGTGAGGGACTATGACCTCAGGGGTATCCTCGGCTGTGTATATCTTTGCATCCGGCTTGATGAAGGGTATGATGGAGTTAAGGGTGGTTGTTTTCCCGCTGGCCGTCTCGCCGCACACGAATATGCTCATGCCGTATTCCAGAGCCAGCCACAGGTATGCGGCAACTTCGGCTGAGAAGGTGTTCCAGTTGACGAGCTGTGTAACGCTGAGCGGGGTTGCCGAGAACTTTCGTATTGTGGCGCTCGGGCCCTTTATGCTTATATCCGGGCTGTATATGATGTTGATTCTTGAGCCATCGGGTAGTGTTCCATCGACAACAGGGTTTTTGTCGCTTACAGGTCGCCCCATCCTCTCGCTCAGGTTCTTGAAATAGTCAGCCAGCCTTATGTTGTCGCCAAAATCTATGTTGGTCGGGAGTGCCTCGAATATTTTGTGAATCAGGGACACGTAGTTTGCTCCGATTATGTGTATATCCTCGATATAGGGGTCTCTCATCAGGGGCTCCAGAGGCCCAATTCCAACTATATCCCTCTTCAGCAGATATCTGAACTTCTCTGCCTCCTCCCTTGTGATCCTCAGCCTGTTTCTTCCGAAAAGACCTCCTGAAAGTTTATTCATGGCCTCATTAAACAGTTCATCAAGAAAAAGCTCAAACTCCTCCTTATCTTCAGGTATTCTCTTGGTCGGGGCGAGTTCGAGGAGTTTATCCTTTATGGCCTCATACTTCTCCTCCTCTTTTCTGTCCGCAATCCTCGGCTCTATTACTATATACTTCCTCTCAGCATGAATATCGCCGTATATGTGTATGAAAATCGGATCCCCCACGGGGTAGATTATATTTGGATACTTTATATCCTTCATACTTCTGCTGAGCTGTGGGTGAAATTCTGGAAATTTGCCCGTTTTCTTGACAAAGCTATCCACGTATCTCCTGAGGTGAGGGTTGCGTGCCATTGCAACGTCCAGTGTGTCGCTAATTCTCTCCGCCATGCTACACCACCGCCGCAATCTCCACGATGAAGCCCACCTTTGGCTCAACCCTGAAGGGAATTATTTTCTGAAATATTCCCCGTGCATTGTTATATTTCACAATCGTGGCAGAATTTTTGAGATCTCCACCGAAGACCTTAACGCTGAGCCTTATCAGCATGCTTGAGATTTCTTCAAGAACTCGAAGCGTTCTCTTGTCCACATCCTCAGGATTAATCGTCATCATCACTACCTTTCCCAGAGAACTGAGCTTTTTTAGGTGGATAGTTAAAAGCCTGAGTTCGGTTTCTCCCATATCCTCAGGCAGTATGGAGGAGATTGAATCTATTATGATTACCTCCTTCTCCCATATCCTCGACTCTCCGAGAAACCTGAGCAGAAACTTTTCCCTCCTGGAAACACCCACAAGCAGGGGATAGAGAGAGACGAAAAGCAGTCTGTGCCTGATCAGATCCCCTATAATGTCGTACCCGAGTGATTCCATCTGATTTATGAATTCAGGGGTTGTATACTGGCTCGATATATACGCGGCGGTATGATCATTTTTTAAGAGCCCATACAGGAGTCTCTGACAGAATATGGACTTACCCGTACCCCTGTCTCCCTCTATCAGGATTATGCTCCCGGAAGGTATCCCCCCTCCAAGCCTCCTGTGAAGCTCATCATTTGGGATCTGTATTCTAAGGAGCTCTCCCATTTCAGTCACCCAATTCTGAATATCATGCTCCTCTGCTTTCCTGTGGAAATTACAACCGTTATTTTATGATAACCCGATGAAAGGGTGGTGTTA
>JALSON010000370.1 GCA_026986455.1 Thermococcaceae archaeon
GATAAGCTTGAGGTTCTTCTTAACATCAGCCGGGAGATCCTTGAATGTGGCTCCACCAACGGCATGGAGGAAGATGTCAAGATTTCCCTTTGCAACATCGGTAATTGCTGACTCCTGATTGGTTCTGGTGCTGATGTAGACAACATCCGCCGCTGGACCCTGCTCGGCCGCCGCAAGTGGCGACAGCAACATAACAAAAACAAACAACAAGGCCAAAATTCCGACCTTTCTCATCCTCTAGCCTCCTTCAGGTTTTCATACAATACTGTATCCCATAGGGTATAATGGCATAGAATTATACATCCTAAGGCCTTTTAAGAGTTACGTTGTTGTAAAAGTAACCGAAAAAAACGCCAGTATATTCACTTAAACAGCCGTGGGGGATGTAGAGAGATGTCAGAGGGACTGATGCGACAGAGATTAGTCATCATATGGCAAAATCAGGGTGATTTAATTTCTGAATCAAATTAAAACGCCTGTAAATAACGTAGAAATCCGAAAAAATCATCTCAGGCCGGGTTGGCTTTCCGGATCGTGATTCCCCTCAATCAAAAACCTTAAAACCGGCTTTTTTGAAGGTTCATGCGGGCACCTATGGAAGATCTCGTTATACAGGGCAGGTTTATACTGAATGGCAAAGTAGTAACCGGTTATATCGGAATATGCGATGGGAAAATAGAGAGGTTCTCAAAAGCTCCGCTCCGGGGGGAGGACATAATAAAACTTAAACACCATGAAATCCTTCTCCCGGGAATGGTTGATGTGCATGTGCATCTCAGGGACTTCAGCCAGAAAGGGAAGGAAACGGTTGAAAGCGGAACGAAAGCAGCGCTGCACGGGGGCATAACGACAGTTTTTGACATGCCGAACACGGATCCTCCTATCATGGACAGAGAAACCTTCAGAAGGAGGGCAGAACTCTTCAGGAGAAAATCGTATGCAGATTATGCGCTGGGATTTTTGATTGCGGGGAACTGCCGGGAGGCGCGGGAGGTGGAGGCTGACTTTTACAAGAGCTTTATGGGGGCTTCCACCGGCGGGATATACTCCAGAAACTTCGAGGAGGATTATTCATGTGCAAATAGAAGGTTGAGCGTCCATGCAGAGGATTACAAACTGATTCAGGAATTTCCGGAGAGGCCTGCTATTGTTGAGGAGATGGCAATAAAGAGGGCACTTCACGCTGCAAAAAGCCTCAAAAAACCCCTGCACATCTGTCATGTCTCAACGGCGGGTGGGCTTCGGAGCATACTTGATACGGCGCCGCCGTGGGTTAGTTTCGAGGTAACGCCCCATCACCTCTTTCTCACGGAGAAAGATTACAGGGGAAACAGGTTCCTCAGGGTTTATCCTCCCCTGAGGAGCAGGGAGGATGTTGATTTTCTGTGGAGAAATCTGGATAGAATTCCTGTAATAGCGAGCGACCATGCTCCCCACACATTGGAGGATAAGGAAAACGGTGCTGCGGGAATCCCAGGACTGGAGACGGAGCTGGCATTGCTGCTGGATGCACACAACAGGGGGCTGATAGGTCTGTGGGAAATAGTCGAGAAGACATCGCTGAATCCTGCAGAAATTTTTGGGGTTAGGAATAAGGGATTTGGCATCGGAAAGGATGCTGACCTTATCGTCGTGAATCTGAAGGAGGAATGGGTGGTTAAACCTGAGGATTTCTATACCAAAGCCAAATGGAGCCCGTGGGAGGGAAGAAAACTTAAGGGAAAGGTCAGGATGACCCTGCTGAGGGGAAAGGTTGTTATGGAGGAGGATGAAATCGTAGGAAAGCCGGAGGGGGTTCGGATAAATGCTCAGAAGGGTTAGAATCGTGGATGTTCGGGATGCTGCAAAGGACGTGAAGGCATTTCATTTTGATGATGCTCTGGAGTTTGTGCCCGGCCAGTTCATAATGGTGTGGCTGCCCGGGGTTGGGGAGAAGCCCTTCAGCCTGGCTGACAGGGGGATGATTGTTGTAAAGCGGGTCGGGCCGTTCACCTCAAGGCTCTTTGAGCTTGAAGAGGGGGATTATCTCTGGATCAGGGGGCCCTACGGGAACGGCTTCAGGCCGAGGGGAGAAAGGATAGCGCTGGTTGCAGGGGGAATAGGTATTCCGCCGCTCTATGCACTGGCGAAGCTGTGGAGGGATAAATTCAGGAAGATCACGCTCATATACGGGGCACGCACGGAGGAGGAGCTGGCACTGCTTGATGTTGGGAGATACGTCGATGAGGTGATAATCACCACGGACGACGGTTCTTCGGGGAAGAAAGGCTTTCCGACGGATGTGCTGAAGGAGATGAGGGAAGAGTTTGATCAGGTTTATGCCTGCGGCCCTGAGGCAATGCTGAAGGCTGTGCTCGGGGTTATGGAGTACAGGAATGTCCAGATTTCAGCCGAAAGGTATATGCGATGTGGCATAGGGGTCTGCGGAAGCTGTGCTCTCGGGAGGTACCTCGTCTGCAGGGACGGGCCGGTGTTCGATGGGAGGATTTCGGGCATAATTTAGCGGGGTATCATTCAGCAATTCACCGTGGATCGAATGCATCATGCCAACTTCAAGCACACTTCCCCCGCAACACTCTTAAAAGCATCCATCATATGAGAACATATAGCGTTCAGGGTGAGCCTATGAAGTACACATGGGAAGAATTCGCAAGGAAAATGGGCATCGAGGTCGGGAGGCTCGAAAACAGGGAAGCTAAAGAGCTGAAGAGGTTTGTTGATGAACTCACAGCCCCAACCCACTGTCGTTTCTGCCAAGGGCTTGATCTGGGCATTGAGAATCCAGTTCATCACCCGAGCTATGAGCTAACCCCCGCATGCAACCACGACTGCATATTCTGCTACTCAAACGTGGCGGTGAAGCTCGGGAAAGCTCCAAAGCCCGGCTACTACGGCTGGGAGAACCCGAAGGCCATAACTGTTTCGCAGTATGGAGAACCCCTGATTTCCCCCAGAATAGTCGAGGTCAATAAAATGCTGCGCGAGAGGTTTCCGGAGGCAAGGCTCGACCTCCAGACGAACGGCTCCCTCCTCACGGAGGAGCTCTGGGAGAAGCTTGATTTTGACCTCGTAATGATAAGCCTCGACGCATCAACGAGGGAAGGGCATTTTAAAATAACCGGCAGGGACACGTTTGAAAACGTGGTGAATGCCCTCCGCATAGTGGGCCAGGACAAGAGGGTTCGCTCAGTCGTAAGGACAATCTTCATGCCCGGAATAAACGACGATGACATCCCGAAAATAGCCGAGCTTGCGGCATCGCTCGGCATCGATGAGATGATGCTCCAGCCGCTCACAATCCACAGGCTCAATGAGGAAAGGCTCAGGAAAGCAGGTCTGGACTTTGATAGGGCTGAAAGCGTTAGGGAGCTTCTAAAAGCTGCAATGGAGGCGAAAAAGTACATTGATGTAAGGATAAGAGGCTGTCTTCTCGTTCAGCTCAAGAAAATGGATGCCCTGACCCTCTACAATGTTTATAAGGTCTCAAGGGACGTTGCGCCCCTCGTTAAGAGGCGGAAGCTGGACATTGAGGAAACCTGCGATGGCGGTTTCAGGAGTTTTCTTGAAGATGTGCCGCTCGACAGGCTTGAGTCCTCCCTGAAAAGGAGGGGGATTGCGTATGTTAGAACTGAGGCCTTTATCCGGTTTAGCAGAGGCGGCGTTGAGGTAACCGTATTCAAAAACGGAAAGGTCCTGATAAAGGGAGTCTCCGGCAGAACAGAAGCTGAGGAGATTCTCGGGGAAATAACGGGCTAACCGGTGGTGAAGATGAATCCGGCGGTGATTCTCGCCTATATCCTCCTGATTTCCTTCGTCCTGATAAGTCTGACGGTTTCTGTGATCCGGGTTCTTTTTTCCGCAACAGGGAAGGTTATGGCAAGGATTCTCAGGGCCCAGCTTCCCGGGGATGAGAGAAAGCGTTACAGGTTTCTGTTCACCGCGGTCTGGGTGGCGGTTGGGATATATGCCGTGAAGCAGCTTGAAAATACGAATCCCATCGTGCTTTTTATGACGTTTTTAACCTTCAGAAACGGTGCGAGCATTATAATGAAATTCATCTACGGGGTGCATGATGCCGCCATAATAAGGGAACACACGAAGGACAGCCGGGTTCTGTCGCTGGCGGGCAGGGCTGTCCGGCTGGCCCTCCTGACGGAGGTTCTGTTCCTCCTTGCATGGGCGGTGTCCTACAGGACGATAACCGCGGGTATAAGGGTTCTCTCGGGGCTCGGCTTCAGCAGCTTTCTGCTGTACCTCTGGATTGCTGGGATGCTCTTCGGGGCGGCCTTCGGGATTTTCATCGCCCGCGGCAACAGGGGAATTCTCCTGCAGGATGAGCTTTCAATTGTGCTCCTGTTCACCGGGAAAAAGGGGCTTGAGGCTTCGATTGGTAGATTGAAATCTTTCCCTAAGTAGCGGGTGGTGGATGATGCTCAGATTTGGAGATAACCTCTATCTGCTCGACCTTCCCCAGAATGTGGAGGGCTTCAGGCGCTTCATAGGCTCGTGGGTGCTGAAAGAGGATGATAGTGCTTTGCTGGTTGATGTGGGGCCGGCAGATACCATTCCCCTACTGGAGAAAGGTCTTAGGGAGCTCGGCATAAACAGGGTTGAATATGTCCTCCTCACCCACATACACCTCGACCATGCGGGGGGAATAGGACATCTGATTGAGCTGCATCCGGAGGCGAAGGTTGTTGTCCATGAGAGGGGAGCCGGCCATCTGATAAATCCCGCGAGGCTGTGGGCTGCGAGCAGGAAGGTTCTCGGGGAACTTGCACTCATTTATGGCGAGATTAAGCCTGTTCCGCCGGGGAACATCTACAGCGGAAAAATTGAATTCGGCGGCCTTGATGTGGAAATCCTGCCCACTCCGGGACATGCACCTCACCACCAGAGTTATGTTATCGGTGATTATCTCTTCACGGGGGACTCGGCCGGGGTGTTTATCGGGAGAGAGAAGCTCTATTTGAGACCTTCAACACCGCCGAAGTTCGTAAAGGAGCTTTATGTGGATTCTCTTGAGAAAATGCTCTGGCCTGGCAGGAAAAGGGTGTGCTTCGCCCATTTCGGCATGCATGATAACAGCCAGGAAATAATCAGAAAACACAGGAATCAGATTGAGCTCTGGGTTGAGGTTATGAGGGATGCCATGCAAACCGCAGGGAGCATGGAGGAGGCGGTTGATGCCGCATGGAGAGAGCTTCTGGAGGTTGATGAGTTGCTCTCGGGGTATTTCTCTCTGGAAAAAGATGTGCAGGAGAGGGAAAAGAGGGGTGCGAGGACTTCTCTGATCGGGATATACCGCTACCTCCGGGGTGTGTCCTGAGATAATCACCACAGGAAGCCTTTTAAGGTGCCTTTCCTTTTTTCAACCATGCTAACGTGCTCCCTCTGCATACACAATGAAAAAACGGCGAAAATTGACATCATAGACGGAAAGCCCCTGTGCAGAGAGTGTCAGGTTTATCTGAGGCACAGGCCTGACAGGGATAGGATAAAGGCCGAGCTTGATGACCTGATGAAAAAAGTTAAGGCCGGGAGAGCTGTTGTGGCGTTCTCCGGAGGTAAGGACAGCACGGTTGCCCTTTACTTGGCTGTGGAAAGGTATCACCTCGATGTTGAGGCCGTGATGGTCGACCACGGCTTCATGGCCCGGGAAGCGATTGAAAATGCCCGGAGGATAGCGGAGCATCTCAGCGTTCCCTTCAGGGTTCTCCGCCACGATTACTCAGATATTTTCAGAAAAGCCCTCCTTGAGGGTCGCTCGCCGTGCAGGTCATGTTCCAGGAGAACCATGGAGAAGCTCCGCAGATATGCCCTTAAAAACGGCTACAGGTATATCATAACCGGCCACGAGCTGCCCTTCGGCCACCATCCTTACCGCCTGATGTCCGGCGGTGTCCTTCAGATAAGGCTTCTGAGCCTGATGAGCGAGGAGGAGCGGTTTGAAATTCTGAAAAATCTTCCCTTTGAATTCCCGTCCCTAACGGGATACACGACCAACTGCCTCATCCTCGGCCCGGCCCTTGAGAGGTACTGGGAGAAGCATGGCTTCAGCTTTGAACACAGGAGGATAGCTGCCCTCGTGAGGTACGGGCTGGTGGACAGGGGAAAGGCTCTGGAAAATGTTAAAAAGCCGGAGGTTCCGGAGGATGTGAGGAAGGAGGTC
>JALSON010000371.1 GCA_026986455.1 Thermococcaceae archaeon
ATCCACAGGTTATTGTGTATGTTCAAAAGCCTGAGCAGCAGGTCTTTTTCCTGAATCTCATAGCCGTAAATCTCGGAATTTGAAACCGGGAGCTTCCGGGCGCTGAAGAATCTCCTCTTGGAGTAGACCGCCACGGAGAGATCAGAGATCACGAGGAGGAAGTTGCCGAGTTCGGAGGTTCTGATCTTGACCCTGTCCCTGAACCTCTGGAACTCCTCGAAGGTTTCGTTCTGGGGATACACCAGCAGGTAGAGGTTGACGCCCCTCTGGAGGGCACCCAGCAGGTAGGGCTGTATCTCACTGAAGATTGTGTAGGGCAGCTCCGCCCGGATTTCTACCTCCGCGGAGTTTATAATCTCAATTATGGCCGCCAGAATGCCCTCCAGGCTCCTGACTATGGAGATGTAGGGCGTCTCATCCTCCGTTCTGTTTCTCAGCTTTACCAGCTCTTCCCTGAGGCTTTCTTTAAGGATGTCCAGCTTCATCTTCTGGACATCGATAAGGGGCACAATGTCACTTGCCACGTAGATTCTCGGTCTGCCCGCCGATGCCTTTACAAACCCCTTCCTTATCAGGCTCTGGATTATGTTGTAGAGCTGGGGCTGGTGCACGTCAAGCAGATCAAGCAGTTCCTTTACAGTTGTGCCGTTTTTCATCCATATTGTGAGGTAAACTTCCGCCTCTCTCTTTGTAAGACCGAGCTCCTGAAGCTTCTCAGCGAGAGATGCTATTGAATCATCCATACCCATCACCCTCTCATGGTTCTATTTTGAAGTTTTTACTATTTAAATATTATTGAGAATATAGAAGAAAAGTTTATATAATATGATTATAGTATAAAATTTGAAGAGCCTCACATGAGGGGATGTCTGATGAAAAAGGCCTACAGCTTGATTTTGGTTTCAATCCTCCTACTGGGCGTAGCTGCAGCAGGGTGCATTGGCGGTGGAGGGACGACATCGACCAGCTCTTCGGCTCCGACGGTTACAACGCAGACCGAGGTTACCACCAAGACCACAACACAGACTCAGATTGAAAAGAAGGTTTTCATAAGATTCGCGGGATGGAGCGCCGGAGAAACCGAGATGAAGAACTACCAGAAGATTATTTCCGAATTCGAAAAGAAGTATCCCAATATCGAGGTCAAATACGAGGTAATAACCCAGATGTTCCATGAGAACATACTCGCCTCCTTTGGAGCAGGAGTTGCCCCCGATGTTTTCTATGTGGACAGCTCGTGGTCTCCAATCTTCATTGACAAAGGCGCCCTTTATCCGGTTTCAGACCTGGCAGACAAGAGCTTCACTGATCAGTTCTATCAGTTCCTCCTTAAGCCGTTTGAGAAGAATGGAAAGCTCTACGGTATTCCAAAGGACTGGAGCATGCTCGTGCTCTTCTACAACAAGAAGCTCTTTGAGCAGGCTGGCATCACAAAGCCCCCTGAGACATGGGAGGAGCTTGAGCAGGATGCCAAGATTATAACCGAAAAGACGGGCGTTCCGGGCCTGGCGATATATCTCGGCGGTTTCAACAGGTATGTGCCCGTTGCCGTGAGCAATGGGGCGCCCAAGCCATGGTTCGAGAAGGCAAGCGACGCATCATGGTTCGACAACCCCGTGGTTAAGGAGACCCTCACATGGTACATCAACCTCTACAGAATCGGCAACGTGCAGATGCAGAAGGAGGGCAAGAAACCCTACGTTGTTCAGCCGAGCGATGTTGGTGCTGGATGGCTCGGAGATGCATTCGGCCAGCAGAAGGTTGCCATGGTCATAAGCGGAAACTGGATGATTCCCTTCCTCGCCGACCAGTTCCCGGACTTCAAATACGGCACTGACTGGGACATGGCGCCTCTGCCGGCCGGGAAGGACGGTAGGGTTACGATGGCATACACGGTTATACTGGGCATAAACGCAAAGACCAAGAACCCCCAGCAGGCATGGGAGTTCGTCAAGTTCGTCACAGGGCCGGAGGGACAGAAAGACCTCGTGGTCAAGGCGGGCCAGACGCTGCCGAGCATAAAGGGATTTGAAAACGATCCAGACATGTGGCCACAGCACAAGAAGACCCTCTCCTTCATCCCCAAGTACAAGGACCTCATAGTCTTCATCTGGGGTCCGAAGAGCGGAGAGCTTGAGGGCAAATTCAGCGATACAATGGCATCAGCAATGAGAGGAGAGATCACGCCCGAGAAGGCCATCGAGGTTATGAAGCAGCTTGTGCAGGAAGAATTCAGCAGCTGAGGGGTGATTCCATGTTTTCATTTTCTTCTTTTTACGAGAAATCCCGGAATAAGGATATTATGGCGGGTCTGTTTCTTATATCCTTCGCAGTCATATTGAATCTGGTTTTTGGATACTTTGCCATGGTGTTTGCCTTCTACCTGAGCTTCTTCAAGTGGGATTATATCGGAAAAATGCAGTTTGTTGGCCTGCACAATTATATGATAGTCATCCGGGATCTGAGCAGGGGTTTCCACGGATACCCCTACATACTAGCCCCGTTCTACACGGGCCTTAAGAACATTTTAATCTATACCGCACTTGTGGTTCCCATTCAAACCTTCCTCGCCGTTACTCTGGCGGCTTTTGCCAATCAGAAGATTAAGGGGCAGCAGTTTTTTAAGGTGTCATATTTCCTCCCCGCCACAACGAGCTCTGTGATAGTCGGGTTGATTTTCATCTGGCTGTTCATGAAAACGGGCTTCATAAACTACATCCTCGTCCACATAATTCCCGGATTCAAGCCCGTTGACTGGATAAACAGCCCGCATTATCTCCTGCTGGCGATTGCTCTGGTGGCCATATGGGGAACAAGCGGGCACTTCATGGTGTCGTTTTTGGCGGCGATGCAGGCGATTCCGAAGGATATGTATGAAGCGGCAATGCTGGATGGTGCCGGCCCGATACGGAGGTTCTTCTTCATAACCATCCCCATGCTGAGGCCGATGATAACATACGTCGTTGTGATGGGACTCATAGGGGCACTTCAGATGTTCGACCTGGCATGGATAATGGCGGGAGCAAATGGAGGTCCGGCAGGAGCAGGATACACGGTTGCGCTGGATATCTATAACGAGGCTTTCACCAGAATCAGGCCGGGCGTGGCAGCGGCAAAGAGCTGGTTCCTCTTTGCCATAATATTCACCACAACCTATCTCTTCCAGAAAAAATACGGGAGGGCCATGAAATGACGCCGAAAGAAAGGGAGAGACTCATCAAGAGGGTATGGAAGGTGGTAACATACGCAGTCCTTATTACATTTGCTCTCGCCTATTTAATGCCCTTCATACGCTCTCTTGTGGCCTCTTTCATGACATGGGCTCAGGCGTCCTACTATCCCCCTCAGTGGATACCCCATCCCTTCACGCTGGAGAACTACCAGAAGCTCTTCAGGCTTGAGCTTTTCCCCAGGTGGGTAAGGAACACCGCACTTTATGCGGGCCTCATAATCGCCGGAAACATAGTGTTCTCCAGCATGGCTGGATATGCATTTGCAAGGCTGGAGTTCCCGGGCAGGGATGCAATATTCTCCGCCCTGCTGTCCCTGCTGATGATACCGATGTTCGTGACTCTGGTGCCGAACTACGTCATAATATACAAGCTGGGCCTGATAGACAACATATTCGGACTGGCCCTGCTCGGTCTGGTCAACGTCTCAAGCATCTTCCTGATGAAGCAGTACTTTATGTCGATGTCCGACGAAATCTTCGAAGCGGCCAGACTTGACGGCTGCGGGCCGATAAAGGCCTTCTTCCACATCGCCCTTCCCCTGGCCAAACCTGCCCTCGGAGCTGTAGCGGTATATCAGTTCCTGGGCTCGTGGAATGCGTTCATAGGCCCGCTGATATTCCTCCGTTCCCCCGAGAACTTCACGCTGCCCGTGGGCCTGAGCTTTGCCTTCCAGAGGGCCATGTGGACGGAATACACACCCATAATTGCGGGTTCGCTTGTGGCTTCGGCGCCCACGATAATACTGTTCCTGATTCTGAATAAGTACCTCATCAGGGGTATTGTGATTACGGGAGGGAAAGGCTGATGGCGAGGATTTTGCTTAAAAACGTCACCAAAAAATTTGGAGAAGTTACTGCCGTCAAAAACCTTACTCTGAAGATTAAGGACGGGGAATTCATGGTTCTGCTGGGACCGTCCGGATGCGGAAAGTCCACGACCCTGAGAATGATAGCAGGGCTGGAAACCCCCACGGAGGGCGAGATATGGATCGGAGACAGGCTCGTCAATGACGTCGACCCCACAAAGAGAAACGTTGCCATGGTGTTCCAGAGCTATGCCCTCTATCCCCACATGACCGTCTTCGGGAACATCGAGTTTCCCCTGAGGATGTCGGGAGTCCCCAAGGAGGAGCGCATAAAGAAGGTTAGGGAGGTTGCGGAGTTCCTCGGAATTGACAGCCTCCTGAACAGAAAACCGAGTGAGCTGAGCGGCGGCCAGCAGCAGAGGGTTGCACTCGCAAGGGCACTCGTCAGGGAGCCCAGGGTCTTCCTTCTCGACGAACCCCTGAGCAACCTCGACGCCAAAATAAGGACGCAGATGCGTTTTGAGCTCAAGAGACTCCTGAGCTATGAGCTGGGGATCACGACCGTCTATGTGACGCATGATCAGGTTGAGGCAATGACGATGGCCGACAGGATTGCGGTTATGAACAGGGGCATCCTCCAGCAGGTCGGAAGTCCGGATGACATATTCTACAGGCCCAGAAACACATTCGTGGCGACGTTTGTTGGCAGTCCCCCCATGAACCTTGTTGAAGGGGAGATAGTCGAGAGGGAAGGAAGGGCAGTATTCGAAGCGGGGCATTTTTCCCTTGAGCTGCCGGGGGACGTTCCGCGTGGGGAGGCAATACTCGGCTTCAGGCCCCAGCATGTAAGAATAAGTCCCCATCCTGCGGAGGGCTTCATAAAAGG
>JALSON010000372.1 GCA_026986455.1 Thermococcaceae archaeon
CGCATTTGAAATCCCATTCCGTATTTTCAGGAAGCCTTTTAAGGTTTAACGCCGACTTTAGGTAAGTGATTCCATGCTCCGGGGCATCTACTACTTAACCTCAATAACCCTCACAATCTACGCCCTCTCAGAGCTCTCCAGGGGGCTGGGGGTTTCCTCAACGTTAGCTGGCAGGCTCTTCGGACTCCTCGTGGCCATTCTGCTGGCGTATTTCATCTCCCGGTTTTTCTACGGCTTTCCCTTGCGCAGGGAGGCGGACTTGGAGAGTGTATCCCATGCCATGGCTCTCATGCTCCCCCTGTATGTGTTCTCCTTAATAGGCATGCTCTACTTCGGCGTGGAGAGGTTCATGGATATGGCAAGGCCGGGTTTTGTGGGCGAATGGAGTCCCTTCCTAATTCCCTATTCCCTCGCTTTCTGGGCTCTGAGCGGGATTCTAACGGCGTTCTTCTACGATGCGGTGCCCTACGAACTCTTCAGTGAACGCGGGAGAATCGCCGGAATAATTGGCGCCACCGCCGTCTTTGCCCTCAACTACAACCAGCCCCTGCTCACGGGCATCTGGCGGCCGGAGGACATAATCTTCTTCGGGGCGGCCTTTGCATACTCCTATTCGGCCAACAGGAAGCCTCTTGCCCTCGTTATTGCGTACCTTCTCTCCGAGCTTCCCCTCTGGTGGTGTCTCCTCCATCCCCTCGGCAAGGCCGCCTTTGCCGGCTACATAACGGTGCGGTTTCTCCTCTCCGCCTACCTCCTTTTCAAGCATTTAAGAGAATCATTGTGAAAAGAGAAAAAGGGCAGAGGCATCATACCTCAACATAGGCCATCCAAGGGCGTCGCTGAGGGTATCCTTGGTGCACAGCTTGGGATTCCTCTCGAAAACGTAGACGTCCTTCCCATTCTCCCTCAGAACCTCGACAACCGGCCCGATGTTTCCAATCACAGCTATTTTTCCCACATTCTCGGGCACTATCTCAACTATGTCCCTGAGCTCCGCGTTCTCAAGGGAAAGATGGTACTGGCAGACGGCGTTCATTGCGGCTAGGCCGAGGGTTCTCTCGATGGCGTTGAGTGAGTCAGCCCGCTCTATGAGGGCTGGAAGGGTTATCTCTTCGAGGGGATTTTCGTATCTTCCAATATCTTCGGTCAGGGTCATGGCAACGCCGAGCGCCGATTTTCCGCGCTCATCTCTGACGAGAACCCAAGTGTAGGGAAGGGCGAGGGAAAAATCAACGAGCTCAAGCCCCTCCGCGAGCCCCATAACCTTTTTCTTGAGGGAGCTTATGAACACGTTAACCACCTCCAATCTTTATCTCCTTAACACCGCAGATGCCAAGCTCGAGAACGCAGAAACTGCCGTCGAACTCTACCGTCGGGTTCTTCTCAATAATATCGGCGAGCCTGAAGGTTTTCTCGCCCCGGGATGTTATGAAGGTTACCTCCTTTGCTTCGGGCCATGGATTTGCTATGTTAAGAACATCCTTGAGGCTTGCCCTTGATTTTTCATGCTTTACAATGTAGTCAATGCCCCTAAAGATACCCAAGGTTCTCGGCGAGATGTACAGCTCGTTCTCCACCTTCCCGTGTATGTGAAGCGCACTGCTCTCGTTCAGGAACTCAATAACCCGTATCATATCTATCCAGTGGCACTTGCACCCGAAGGAGAGGCTGGTTATCAGCCTCACCGTCCCGTTCACGGGCTCTCCGTCGCGGTATAGGGCCAGAACCATGCTGACGTTCGATGGCACGCTAACTATTTCGCCGTTTTCGGAGATGAAGTTTATCACGTCCCCCTTGCCGAGCTTTTGCGGGGGCACGCCTTTCCAGTGAACGGTCTTTTCGAGGGCAAGATCCGGAACGGGCATGTCCACGAGGCCAAATTCTTTGAGCTCCTCCAGTGAGAGTTCCTTCACGTTGCTTCCGGAGATGACGTACAGTGTCCATGTGTCCCCAGAACTGCTCGTCGTCCCAGGGCCGCTCCCGAGGCATCCGCACACAAAAACGGTCAAGATTAGGAAGGCCACGATTTTCCTCATGGGATCACCTCTGAGGGAACCATTATTTCGGCGGTAACCTTCTCAACCGGGATGTCATAAAGAACGGAGAGGTTCCGTGAAGTTATCACCTCTTCCGCCCTGCCCCCTGCCATTATCTCCCCTTTCTTGAGCAGAAACGCCCTCTCGGAGTACATCAGGGCGAGGTTCGGGTCGTGGAGTGAAACGAGGACGGGCTTTTTCTCGGAGAGAGACTTTATGACCGACATCACCTCGTACTTGTTTCTGAAATCAAGGAAAGACGTGGCTCGTCGAAGAGGAAAACCCCTCCCGCCTGAGCCACCGCTCTGGCTATCATGACGAGTCTCTTCTCGCCACCGCTGAGCTCCATAAAGGGCCTGTCCTTTAGCTTTTCGAGCCCGAGGCTTCGTAAGGCCTGGAGCGTGGCTTCTTTGTCCTTTTTTCCTGGCCCTTCGATGGGGTTGATGTAAGGGTTTCTCCCCATGAGAACCATCTGGAAGACCGTGTATGGAAAGGTTGATGAGAATTCCTGCGGCGAGTAGGCTATCAGCTTTGAGACCACCTTCCGGGGAAGTCCGGCGATGTCCCTTCTATTCACGATCACGCGCCCCGTTTCGGGCCTCAGTATTCCTGCTATGCACTTCAGTAGAGTGCTCTTTCCGCTCCCGTTCGGTCCAAGGATGCAGGTGAGTCCCTGATCTACCGAAAGGTTTACACTCTTTAAAATCCGCCTTCGACCGTATGAAAAGCTCAGCCCCTCAACGCACAGCATACCACCGCCTCCTCAGTATAATCACGAGAGCAGGGGCGCCTATGATGGACGTCATTACCCCCAGAGGAAGCTCCATTGGGGCAAGGCTCCTCGCGAGATCATCGCAGACAATCAAAAGCGTCGCCCCGATCAGGGCCGAGGCCGGAACAAGGCTCCTTGCATCGTGTCCAACAAGGAGCCTGGCCATGTGCGGTGCGATGAGTCCAACCCAGCTCACTATTCCCGCCATGGCCGTGGAGGCCGATATGCAGAGGGTTGAAAGCATTATTATCAGGGTCCTGTAGGCTTTAACATTCAATCCAAGCGCCTTTGCCTCCTCCTCTCCGAGGCTCAGAACATTGAGCGGCCATCGGAGGAGCATCAGTCCTCCAATGCCGATCAAAATGGGAACCGGGAGAAGGCCCGTGCTCTCCCATCTCATTCCCGCAAGACTGCCGAGAAGCCAGAAGACTATCGTGGGCAGTTTGTCGTAGGGATCGGCCATGTACTTTGCGACGCCAACCAGGGCAGAGAAGAAGGCCGAGACCGCCATCCCTGCCAGAACGAGGCTTAGGATTCCATCTCCTATTAACCTTGAGAGGTAAAGCACCAGAGCCACCGCCAATATTCCCCCGAGAAATGCCATGAGCTGGATCAAAGCAGGGTTGCTGGTGAACAGGAGAATCGCGACAACCGCACCGAAGGCCGAACCGCTAGTAACACCAAGAACGTTAGGGCCGGCGAGGGGGTTCCGGAAGGTGTTCTGGAATGCGAGTCCCGCGGTGGAGAGGGACGCGCCTATGAGTGCTCCCACCACTATTCTGGGCAGGCGAACGTCAAGCATAATGGTTCTCTCAAGATCGTTCATGGGGAGGGGACTGAAGATGAACCTGCCCACGAAAAGAGAGATGCAAGAAACCCCCGCAAAAAGAAAGAGAAAACCTGTTAATCTTTTCATTGGAGGTCACCGACTATCGTAACCTTCCCCGGGTCTATGCCATACCACCTCTCGTAGAACTCGTCTGCGATTTTTTGGATATAAACATCCTGGAAGAGGTCCGGGTGTAGAATCTTTGCCAGCCAGTAGAGGCCGAGAACCCACTTTGGAGCGGGATAATCCCAGCTCTCGCCGTCGTTGGGCATGGCATACACTTTCCCTTCCTTCACGGCCTTTATGCTGCTCCACGCCGGATCGTTCATTATGGTCTTTTTGACTCCCGTACTCGGGTAGGTGAAGGAGTAACTCACGGTTATTATCACGTCGGGATTCCACTCCACGACCTGCTCAACGTTGATGACATTCCACCCGCCGGGTAAGCTCTTCGAGACGCTTTTCCCTCCTGCGAGCTCTATCAGCTCGTTCTGGAAGAATGCCCTTCCCGGAGCCTTGAAGGCCTTGTCCTTCATACTGTAGTAGAGGAGCAGCACCTTCGGCCTCTCGCTTGCCTTTGATATCCTGCCGGTCACGAAGGCAACGGCGTCTCTGTAGTATGAAACCGCCTCCTCAGCCTTTTTCTCCCTGTTCAGAATCTTCCCCACGGTTTCAAGGGATTTCAGGTAGTCATCCACTGTCTCTAGGTTGAGTGCAACCACTGGCATTCCAAGGCCTTCGAGCTGGGCGTTCAGGTTCGGGTCGCCCCACCAAGCGGTCAGGATAACATCGGGGTTCAGCTTCTTTATCGTCTCGACGTTGGCGCTTTTGGGACTGCCAACGAAGATCATCCTGCTCTTAACCTCCGGGTCGAGCAGCTGAACGAACCTGTCGTTTATCGCCAGAGGCGTGCCCCCGAGGATTTTCTTCCCGTCCTCCACGCTCAGAAAGTAAACCATCTGTGTTGCCAGTCCATAGAGGGAAACAATCCTATCAACCGGCTGTTTTACCCTGAGGGTCTCGTTTCTGAAGTCTTTAATTTCAACGTAGCCCGTTGTTTCTCCCGGGGTCTGCGTTGGTGTCGTTGTTTTAATCACTTCAATCTTTACAACGGCCTTGACCCACCTGTTTCCGGGTGTTATGTAAGTCTTTTTGGGATTCACGAGGGCTAGCTGGAGCTGGTAGTTCTTCCCGCCGAGGATGAACTCTATCGGCTTCCTGTTGTACTCGTATGCCAGAATTGGGATAACCGCCCCGTTGGTTGGATTGCCGTTCTCGTCGTAGATTGGAACGTTCTTTCCAAGAACGAAGTCATAATCCACCGGGAGCTGATACCCGTCGGCGGCAGTTATGATGTACCTGTAGTTCCTAGAGAGCAACCCAAACCTCTGGAGGATGTCCTTGAGTGCGACTCCTTTGTATGTCCCAATGTCCTTTATCGTGCCCCTCTTCGTCTTGAGCCCTCCCTGCCCGGTGGTCTGGAACAGCGCCTTGAAGTCATCGAGCGTCAGTTCCTTCTGGCTTCCATCCGGGCCGATGAGTGTCAGCACAACCTGAGATGTCTGCGATTGGGTTGCCGAGGAGTTTGTTTGGATTGGCGTTGCCTGGGGGTGGAAGTTGGCGTTGTGGTGTTACTCCCTATGCATCCGGCTGAGAGAGTTCCAAGAACAAGAAGGATTATCAAGAGCAGGGCTTTTGTTTTCATTGCAATCACCCATATTTGTCCAGTGAAAACATTTTTAAACATTTTGGGCAAACAAAAGGATTTATGTTAAATTAAACTGCTTACCTAAAGCCCGGCCAATGCCCTTCACATAAATTAGCACAGGTCGCCCCACAGCGCTATCCTGATGAAGCCCCTCCGCTCGTAGAAGCGCCTCGTCTCGTCGTAGGGCTTATATGAGATGTCGCCCGAGGTCTTGACGACGAGGAGCTCGAAACCCTCCTTTAGCGCCCAGTCCTCAATGAACTGGAACAGTTTCGTACCTATCCCCTTACCTCTCAGCTCTCTCCTAACGGCCATCCAGAGGATTTCAAGGGCTTTTTCGTTGAGGGGCTTTACCGTTATGAAGCCGAGAACGTCTTCTCCTTCAATGGCAACAAAGGTCTTCTCCTCCCTTAAATCCCGCCCCATAGCCCTCAGACCGGCCTCGTTGAACCATTTCCTCAAGTCCCGGGCGATTTGGAGGCAGGCAGACATTTCCACTTCGGTTTTGAGGTACCGAATCCTCATTCGAGCCATCCTTCCAAAGCTCTGTTAACCAGCCTTAGGAACTCCTTCTTCGTTCCCCCCATTCTGTAGAACTCATCTAACAGCTCCATGAAGTGCCTCTCTTCCTCCGTGAACTTCTCCCCCTTCCAGCGGAAGATTCTGAACCTCTCGCCAAGAAGCTCGACGGCGTGAAAGGCCGTGCGCCCCGAGGGCTTGAGGTCCTTCACGAGCTCGATGGTGTTTATCGTGC
>JALSON010000373.1 GCA_026986455.1 Thermococcaceae archaeon
AAAGAGCGGAACCAGAGTTACAGAGACGTTCTTGATTTCACCCATACCGATGGTTACTGTTGTTGTGTAGTTCTCATAATCATTCTTGATAAGCTTCACGGTGTAGGTTCCAGGAGAAAGCTGCAATGTTGTTGGTGTCTTACCTTTATACTCATCATTGATATAAACTTTAGCACCCACCGGTATTGAGTTGACATTCAAAAATGCTTTATCAAGTTCATCTTTGAGATAGATGACTTTTAAATCTCCATCTCTTGTTCCAGTTACAAGAAAGCTAGCGTCAGGGGTTATAGCGACACCTTTCCCCGGTGAACTAATCCCCCCAGGCAACATTCTTTCCCATATAACTTTTTTATTCAATGCATCTATCAACATGACCCTATCATCAGCCCTAATGGCCAAAAATTTCCCAGCTCTAGAAAAGGCAACTCCTCTAACAGTGCCAACCCTATACTTTGACACAAAATCTCCTGATTTGTTAATAATTATTATATTTCCGTCTGAGCACCCCCCAGCTATGTAGTAGTTATCAGAAATATCAACGCTTAGGATAAGGTAATCAGTAATTTTCTTTACCCAAAGTTCCGTTCCGTTGTCTGAAATCAGGTATAGATATCCGCCGTCTCTTCTTGTACTCCCTACCACTATGTATTTACCATCGGGGGATATTGCCACACTATTTATGTTCTCTATTGGTTTATACCAAAGTAGTTTTCCTTTATTGGACAGAAGATAAAGACCATTGATGGCTCCAGCCACTACATATTTCCCATCTGGAGTAATGTCGACAGATCTGACTGTTGTTGTTACATCATATCTCCAAATCAATTGACCAAGATCAGACAGCAAAAGAACATCAGATCCCCCAGCCACAATATATTTTCCATCTGCAGAAATTGCCAATCCATAAACACTCGAGGGAGTGTTATACTCCCAAAGAAGCTTCCCATTTTTGAAATAGTAAACGGTTCCATCCGGATATTCTGTTCCAGCAACTACATATCCTCCATCTTGGGATATATCTGCACTCCTTATCGGCTTTCCAATATTGTATTCCCATGAGGGGTTAGTTGTCTCGGCTTCCACAATGTTAATGCCAATGCCTAAACCAATTACTAAAATTACTAACATTAATAGCTTAATCCTCATTTTAAATCCCTCCAATCCAACAAACTATAACTATAGATGTTACTTGTGCTTTATTTAATTTACCTCTTAAACACCACCATCACGTTATCCCTCTCCATAAACTTTCCCATCCCCTTAGCGTTCTCACCATCGCCACACCATCACGAGTCAAGGGTTTCTGCCCTAACCATTGCAAGAATAAAGAGCACGATCAGGAACAATGATGCTTTCTTCATATCAACACCTACCTTACTACGTTTTCGGGAAATAAGAAGCTTTCGATCCCCTCAGGATTTCTTCCAAATCTTTCAAATCGTAAGCTTCTCCGGGTTTTCTGCCGGTTACTTCCCTAGCAATCAGGTAGAGGTGGATTCTCTTTTTCGTCCCAAGGGCTTCAGCCTTCTCCCTTAACCCTTCCAGCTCCCGCCTTGCTTCACTCCCGCTCAGCCTCTCCCGTTTGACCTCAAACAGCGCCATATCTTCCCTCCCGACCTCCACGACGTTCAAGTTCCTGCCATTTTCTGCCATGGAGATCATAGTTATACCCCACAGGTATTATACCTGTCAGGTATAAAAGCAAAATCATAACTTCAAAACCACCACCGTTACATTATCCTTCGTCATGGGCAGGGCTTCGTCAATAAGCCCCTTCGCTATTTCCTCGGCGCTCTTTCCCTGCGATACTATCTCGGCTATCCTCCCCTCGTCAATGTAGTCGTGCAGTCCGTCACTGCTGAGCAAGAGCGTGTCTCCCTTCTCAAGCCCCCACTCATAAAAATCAACGTCGGGGGCTATGCCCAAAGCTTTTGTAATGATGTTCCTCATCGGGTGCCGCCTCGCTTCTTCTGCAGTTATCTCGCCCTTATCGAGGAGCTCCTGCACGAGGGAGTGGTCTTTTGTCCTTGCAGCGATTTTTCCGTTCCTTATGAGATAGGCCCTGCTGTCCCCGGTGTTTGCCACGATGACCTTTCCGTTCCTCACGAAGGCACTGACAAGGGTAGTCCCCATTCCCTCTCTTTCTCCGGTCGCGTTCTCCTTTATCCTCCCGTGGGCCTTTTTGTGTGTCCTCTCAAGGAGCTTTTTAACGTCTTCATCACCCATGCCCTCCCGGTATTCCTGCTCAAAGATTTCCCGCAATGTGTCAACGGCCATCTGCGAGGCAACCTCGCCGGCGCTGTGGCCGCCGAGACCGTCGGCCACCGCCAGGAGGTGGGCATCAGGGAGTTTAATAACCAAGAGGTTGTCCTCGTTGTTATCCCTGGCCCCAACGTGGCTTATTCCGAAGGCTTTGCCAGCTTTAATCTCGACGGACTTTTCTTCTATCGTTTCCGGCTCAGAGATGATTGGGGTTGTCTTTAGCCTCCACAGGACGTAGCCGCCGCCTATCGCTAGGAGGGCCATTATCCCTACGATTGGGAGCCAGTTGGGAGAGGGTTTCTTTGGAAGGCTTACTTCAACGGTCGCGGTCATGTTCGGGCCGAGTGTAACCCACGTGGCGTTACAGACTCCGTTCTCAGTGACGTTTACGAGGTAGCTCCCTGGCGGGAGTTCAAGTTCACAGGGGGTCGTGCACTTCCTTAAGATGCCGTTTCCTGTTACGAGTGCCGTCAGATTTCCTGGCGTGGAGTCTATCGCCAGCCTTCCGGGGAGGGGGTGGAGTTCGGCATTTACAGTTGTGCTCTCGTTGGGGCCAACCGTTGTGTTTTCCTCAAAGGGGGAGTAACCATCCCTCGTGAGCATCACCGAGTGCTCGCCGGGGGGCACGTTGATGTTGGCGTTGCCCCGTATAAAGCCGATCCTCTTTCCGTCAAGCCAGAAAACCGATGGAACGTTCGGAATGATTATCAGGGTTCCGTTGGGTGGATAAAGCCCTAGCGTCAGGTTTATGCTCCCTTCGATGTTAAAGTCCTTTCTCAACGTTACGTAGCCCGACTTTTTGAGCACAACTTCGTGCCGGCCGCTCCGGATGTAGAGAGTGAGGGGTGTTCTCCCAATGGTTTCCCCGTCAATTATTAGACTCGCATTGGCCGGCTCGCTCCTGACCCTAATTCTGAACCACCTGATCGTTTCCTCCAGTTTCAGGTGGATTGGTGTAAGGCTCACGTTCACGGGTGAAGAGCTTAAGGAGACGCTTAAAACTTCCATGGTCGCATTTTTGGGGACGAGTGAAGCGTTTACGGGTTTTGCATAAAGGGTTTCCATCGGGTAAATGTTGTCCACGGGGGTCGCGAGGAAGAAGAGCCCACCGGCCATTCCGACGGCGTAGATAACGCCCCCTTCCCGGAGCCGTACGATGTGCCTTCCCCTCATTTCCCCGAAGTAGAACAGGCTCACGTTGTCGTCGATGAGCAGGAACGCTTTCCGGCTCGGCTTAACTTTAGGGAGTTCGAAGGCTCTCGACGGCTGGCCGGTAGCGTTTAGGGTGAAAACTATCGTCGAGTTGACGATAATGGCTCCAGGGATGCAGCAAGATTCCCTGTTCAGGGGGTAGAGGCGGGCCCATTCAACGCTCCCGTTGGTGAAATGGAATATTAAGGCATATGTTCTCCACGCCTTTAGCAACTTGGCGTAGACGGTGTCGTTTTCGACGAAATGGGGATACCCAAGCGCGGCATCGTGCACAGAGAACCTCCAGGCTTCTCTCACCGAACCGTTCTGGTCGAGTTCGAGCTCGAAGATGTCCCTGCCGTTGCCGAGCAGGGCCTTTATTCCGCCCCCGGTGGCGATGTCGTAAACCCTGCCTGTCAGGTTGTAGGTTCTCGCCCAGAGGACGCTCCTGTTCGGGAGAACCCTCATGAGCAGGGGCTTTTCTCCGAGGTCTCCCCCGAGGAGGAGCGTCCCGTTGAGCGGCCTTACGGCCAGGAAAGAACCGTTCAGGCTGTATCTGGCGGCCTCCTCCAGCGTTCCGTCATGACTGAAGGCCAAGAGCAGCGGAGAGCCGTCCATAAAAGCCGTTACGTAAATCTTCCCCTCCAAGTAGGCAATTCCCACCGGGTAAACCTTGCCCCCGTAAATCACCTCCACAGGTAGTGCACTGACACTGCTGAGGAGCAGGAGGGAGATGAAGATGGCCAGAACCGTCCTCATTTCCTAACCTCCCTCTGGACTTTGTGCAGGAGAACCTTCAGCTCCTCGATGGTGGTCCTGCTTATCGGCACGCTCTCCCTCATCATCAGCTCGAACTGGCTTATCGCGTTCTCGATTTCACTCCTGTGGGCATTTGAGAAGGCCCTCAGGTCCTCAAGCGCGTTAATCAATCCTGCCTTGTCGTTGAGCTGGGCGTGGAGCAAAGCGTTCCTGCTCAACTGTTCCACGAGCTGGCGCATAAGTTTTTTGAGTTCTTTGCTGTCGGTTGTGAGGCTCATTGTCGTCTTCGTCTTCTCTATCTCCTTCTCAAGGGCTCTGCGCTCTTCGTCGAGCTTCTTTATCAGCTCAGGGTCTTTCAAAAACTCATCAACCGACTGGTAGCGCTCCTCTTTATTCTTTGCTAAAAGCTTCTCGAATATTCCATCGTACTTGGCTAAAGCTTTATTGTAGTGGCTCGGCGGCTTGGGTTTTACCGCGGGGTTTATCACCTTCGCCATGACAACGGCAGGAGAAGTCCCCGTGTAGGGGAGCTTGCCGGTTAAGAGCTCGTAGAAGATAAGGCCCAGCTGGTAGATGTCGGTTCTTCCATCGGTGTGACCGTAGGTCTCGTCGTCCAGCTGTTCCGGAGCGGCGTAGAGGAGCGTTAACCCCTTGGTGGTTGTGGCCGTGGTTGAGACGGCTCCAACCTTAGCTAAACCCCAGTCGGTTATCTTTGGCGTTAAATCGCTCGTTATGAGAACGTTCTGGGGCTTCAAATCCCTGTGGTAGACCTGCTTACTGTGGGCATGGGTCAAACCCCCGGCAATGCCCCTGATGAAGCTTAACGCCTTCTCCTCATCAACGGGTTTAAGATACTTGCCGAGGTCTCTGATGACTTCATCGTTAATTTCTACTCCATCAACGAACTCTATCTCAAGGTGAGGTAAGGGTTCATCGTAGGCGTTGTAGAGCTTGACTATATTGGGGTGGTCGAGCAGGCGCCAGGCTTTGACTTCTTTGAGGAAGAACCTCTTCGCCTTCTCGTCCAATCTGGAAACCTTGAGGGCTATGATTTTACCGTCTGACCTGCGTCTGACCTTGAAGACCTTGGCGAAGCCTCCCTCGCCAAGGAACTCTAACGGCTCGTATTTGTCAAGGAGCTCGGGCGGAAAGCCGGGGACGGGCTTTGGGGGAGTTCTAAGTTCTGGCTTCTTCGTCGGGGTTGGTGCTGGTTTTGCGGTTACTTCCCGGGAAGGCGAGGGTTTGGATTTCCCGCCTCTGGCTTTCACCGCTCCTCCGATTATTGCAAGAACCAGGAGCGCACCGATGATGTAGGCAGGGTTGATTCCACCCGAAACCGCCACCAAACTGGCGGAAACGCTCGCCGTCTTCCCAGGCTCAATTGAAACGGTTTCAGTGTAATCCTTATAACCATCTTTAGCGAGTTTAACCTCGTAACTTCCCGGGGTCAAGTTCAACGTTAACGGCGTCTCACCCTTGTAGGAGCCATCCACATAAACACTCGCTCCTGACGGGGTAGAGGAGATTTTGAGTACTCCTGGTAGTTCCGAGAGGTTTACTTTAAGTTCCCTGGTTTTTCCGGGTTCAATCGTCACCGAAGTTTTGTAGTCATGATAACCCGTCTTCTTTACCACAACACTATGCTCTCCCGTTGAGAGCTTGTAATCCTCCAAAGGCGTTTTTCCAACGTAGGAACCATCCACGTAAACACTCGCTCCAGAGGGAGAGGAGGTAACCTTCAGGGTGCCCTTCGGAACGTACGTCCAGAGAGTTTCTATCTGCGCATTAGTGTCCTGCACTTGAGCGTTAGTGTTTCGTACCTCGGCGTTCGACGTTTTGACTTCCGCGTTGGTGTTTTGAACTTGGGCGTTGGTGTCATG
>JALSON010000374.1 GCA_026986455.1 Thermococcaceae archaeon
GACGGCATGCTCGTGAGGGCTTCGAGGGTGGAAAACTCATGGAACAAGCATATCTGCGACGTCTGCCGCTTCGCCAGGCCCTGGGCCGGGGATTTAACCGGGCCGCTCCTCAACGGAAAGCCGGTGAGCTGGGATGTTGCTAAAAAGTTCCTCACTGAGAGGAGCTACGCCCTGATTTTGACCCCCGGCCTGACGAACGAAGAAATCGCCCGGCTCAAGGCCTTCGCCGCTAAGAAGGGCATTCCAGTAGGCTCTACCGTGAGCGGAAGCACTTCCACGGCCACACTGGAGGATGTCAGAAACGCCAGGAGGGTTCTCCTGAAGGCAAGCGTGGATAAGTTCCCGCTCCTCAAGATACTATTGAAGGGGAAGGAGCTCGTCGAGGAGGACTACGACGTTGTGATACTTGAGGGGTCAGCTGAACCGCTGGAGGTGCCGACGTTAATCCTCCACGAAGGCGTCAATGCCGCTGGTCTTATCAAGGCAGGGATAACTGGAATCCCGGAGAGCGAGGCCTACGTTGTAATAGGGAGGTCCAGCATCGAACTACCCGGAGATGTTCTCGTGATTCCCGCCGGAATCTGGGCGGAGAAGGAAGGGACGGTCACCAACGCCCTCGGGATGGAGCTGAAGGTCGGAAGGGCCAGGGAGGGCTTCAGTCCGGTGGAGCTTTTCTCGTGATTTTTATTCTTTGGATTAGCGTGCAGTGGGCCGGATACCACCTCTATCTTTTTTGACTGGCGATTATATTATGGTGGTTCTAAAACTCTTGAAAAGAGAAGGACGCATCAGCGAGCTAATCGAGAATCCCAAGGAAAACCTCAAACTCATAGGCCTCTACACGGTAGTGCTTAGGCTGGCTGATTTAAGGCAGAAAAACATTAAAAATAGTCAGATAACCGCCGGAACGCCCGGTATCCTCGGGAAGGGCTGCACCTCTGCGATGTGCTTTGCCCCGACCATGTAGCGCACCAAACGCTCAACCCCTATGCCGGCCCCTGCTGTGGGTTTCAGGAGTCCTGCTTTTGCAACTTCGAGGTACGGCTTAAAAGCCTCAAGGCTGAGCCCGCTCTCCCTCAGCTTTCTGATAATCACATCATACTGCCACTCCCTCTCACCGCCGCTCGAAACCTCGCCGTAGCCTTCCGGAAGGATCAGGTCGTAGTTCCTGAAGTGGCCGGGCTTCTCGGGGTCTTCCCTGTCATAGAACTCTCTTGAGATGTCGGTTATCCAGAAGGGCTCTTCCATGATCCTGCTGGCTTCGTCTTCGTCCCCGAACTCGGCTTTGATCTCCTCAAGCGTGAAGCGCCTGAAGGGCGGCCTGACTCTTGGCACCTCCCTGCCGAGGATTTCTCCGACTGGCTCTCTCATCTCCCCAAACAGCCCGCTGATGAGTTCTTCAATAAGTCCTATAACATCGTCCATGCTCGCGTGGGCTATCTCGAAGTCGAGCTGGGTGAACTCGTATGCGTGCCTGCCGTCATCCCTGTCCCTCTCCTCAAGCCTTATGTTCGGCGAGAGGATGAATATCCTGTCGAGCCCCATGGAAACTGCGAACTGCTTGTGGAGTATCATGCTGTGCATCAGCTTCAGCTTTGAGCCGTATGCTTCAATCTCCGGTGCCCTCATCTTGCTCGCTGCCGGGTCGGGCCAGAGAGGGTCGGTTATTGAGCTGAGCATCACCGGCAGAAGCCATTTAAACCCCTTCTCCACGAAAAAGCCGGTCATGTAATCTATCACCTTTGTCTGCACAGCCATTGCTTTTCCTATATCCCTGCTAATAAGCTGAACCGCATTCATCGTCATCACCTGTTATCGGAAAGGCTTCATGCTTTATGTCATTTATGCAGAAAATGTTGGAAATAGGACAAATTTTTACATTAAAACACAGGTAAATTAGTATAAACGTCAAAAATTTGGTTTTAAATTGGCGTATATTCTCCCTCTGTATCCGATATGATTATAACATTGCAACTCCAAATTTTTATGGTGATAACAGTGGGAGGCTATATCTTCACGCCGGAGGATTTGCTGAGGTACGGGACTGTAACCCGGGAACAGCTTGAAATCCTTAATAGGGCTCTCCTTGAGGGAAAAGATATACTGATTGCTGGAACGAGCAGGGCAGGTAAAACCAAATTCGTGGAGGCTTTGATTCATCTCGTTCCCGCTGACAGAAAAATCGCTGTTATTACAGCGTATAACGAATTCAAGCAGTTCAGGGAGAACACGGTGGTTATAAACACCGAATTCGGACAGGACAGCCTTAAAAGCAGAACTGAACGCGTCATGGAAAAAATCAGAAGGCTAAATCCGGACTACGTTGTCATTGACACTATTCACACTGTCCATGTGCCGACGATTCTGAGCCGGCTCCTCGACGATTACACATTCATAGTTACCTCACTGGCAATGTCGAAGGATATCATTGATGAGGTCAGGCACTGGCTGAGGGCTGACGACGATGTTATAGCCAAGTTCGATGTTGTGGTTGAGCTCAAAAGGGACTTCAGGACGAACACGAGGAGGGTCAACAGGATATACGCTGTTAAAGCGGAGGATGGAAAAATAAAGCTGGAGGACATAGCCTGAGGCCGCTGAAAATTTCAAATAAAGAAAGGAATCATCCTTTAAGCTTTAAGATTTTCAATGACCTCGCGGAGGTTTTCGAGCATCTCCTCGATGTCCTCGAAGGTCATGTAGCCCATGTTTCCGATTCTGAAGGTCTTCTCCTTTATTCCCTCACCGTAGCCCTTTGCGAGCTCGAAGCCCCTCTCACGCATTGCCTTGTATACCTCAACTCCTTTCACACCTTCGGGGGTCAATACTGCTGTGATCGTCGGGCTCTCATGGCCGGGCTCCGCCAGTATATCCAGGCCCATTTCCCTAACCCCACTCCTTATCATCTCGCTTCTCTTCCTGTACATACCGAGCCACTCGTATTTGCCGCCCATCTTTTCGATGATTCTAAGAACGACGTTTAGTCCAAACTCCTGCGGCATTGCCGGGGTTGAAGGCGGCCCCTGCTTCTCGTTCTGCACCTTTATATACCTCGAAACGTCGAAATACCAGCCCTTCTCCTCCATTCCACGCGCTCTCTCAATGAACTCCTCGCTGAAGGCACCGACCGCCAATCCCGGGGGAACACCAAAGGCTTTTTGAGAGCTTCCAAAGACGACATCAATTCCCCATTTGGTGACCTTTATGTCGGCACCGCCCATTGCACTCACGGCATCAACGAAAACGAGCTTGTCGTGCTCCTTCGCAACTTTGGCGAGCTCGGGCAGCGGATTGAGAACACCTGTGGATGTTTCGTTGTATGTTATGGTTACTGCTTCAACATCGGGATTCTTCTTTAAAGCTTCGTCGAGATCCTCTGGCTTTGCGGCCCTTCCGGGCTCGTATTCGAGGGTCACAGCCTTTCTTCCATTGGTCTCAACCACCTGTTTGTACCTCTTTCCAAAGGCGCCAATTACGGTTACGAGAACCTTTCCACCCTTGGAGACGCCGTTCCTTATGCTCGCTTCCATCACTCCGGTGCCGGAGCTCGGGAAGAGCAGAACCTCTCCCTTCTCAACTTCGAGGAATTTTTTGAGCCTCTCAACCGTATCAACGTGCATCTCTTTATATTCGGCCGCACGGTGGCTGAACATCTGCACCTTCATTATCTCAAGGACCTCTGGAAAACATGCAACAGGGCCGGCTGTGAAAAGTTTGTATTTCGGTTTTACAATCTCATAAACTTCCCTGTAAGCGTCCTCGAACTGCATCTGCATGCCAATCACCTCAGGTCAACAGTGGTAGGGGCATGTATAAAAAGGTATTCTTGGATGTGTTTCCATGTCCATCATCACGCAGAGAGATAAGTTTTAATATCCTTCATGATACATCAAATGGAGAGCCATGAAAAGGGAGCATCTCGGAATAGCCCTTCTCATCGCATCGGCATTTACCGGGACGCTGGCATTCAGGTTAGCCCTGCCTGCCGTTGCATTCTACACACGTGACGTTTTGAGAGCTTCGATGGCATACCTCTCCGTGATCTCGGCATCATTCATCCTGGCCCGTTCATTCTCCGCACTCTTCAGCGGTCTGCTGCTTGAAAGGAGGAAAAGCCTGGTTTATCTTGGAGTCCTGACGATGGCGGGAAATGCGGTTGCTGTAAACCTGTATCCCTTCACAACCTCCTGGATTCATGTCATGGGAATCAAGCTCCTGAATGGCTTTTTAAACGGTATTTCGTGGCCGATTGCCCAGTTTGTAATTGCCGTTTCCTCCCCGAAAGAAATCCGGAGCAGGGTGACTGCGCTCTACTTTATCTTCGGAAACTTTGCTGGGCTTCTCGGTAACTATGCATATGCCCTGACCCGGGGCATGGGACTGAGAGGACAGATGTATCTTTCCTCGGCGTTTTTCTTTCTGACGGCACTACTTATGCTACTCTCTTACAGGCTCCTTTATGAAAGGATAGTTCCCAAAAAAGAAAGGGATATGAATCGGAGCAGAGGCCAGATAAATGTCAGGGAAATCCTCGTACTCTCCGCCTTAATTTCCCTTCTCTCTGCCTTCACATCCGGTGAGATAACCTATGTCTATGTCGCTGAGACGCTGGGCATGGATAAGGGCACTGCGGCATTTATGATAGGTCTCATAGGCTTTGTTGCAACGCTCCTCGCATATATACCTTCAAGATTCGCCGATCTGGACAGCGAGAGGAGGGTTGTGGTGGCAATCTCGGTGCTGGCGGGACTGTCGCCACTCTTTGCAGCGGTTAAAAATCCCGTGACGGTTTTCCTCGGCATACTGATGGCAATTTTTGCCGCCCAGACATTCAGACCCATTTCAAGGAGCATGCTGGCTTCGGCAAGAAGGGCCTCGGCGGCCATCGGGGGAATAAACGCTGTCAGGAATATCTCAACAACTGCAGGACAGCTGGCTTTTGGCCTTGCCTATTCCCTGGGTGAAGTTGTGGTGGGCGGCATCGTTTTGAAGGCGGCGCTTTTGATATTCGCCCCTGCTTCGATTCTGCTGCTGGGGGCTGCGGTGAAAATCAGGAAGCTTTTCTGAACCGCTTCTATTAACGGCAGTATATGGCTGAGCTCCAAAACTTTTATAAGCTGAGTGAATTGGTTAAGTTTAGGTTGCGTTCATCATTGGAGGTGAGATTATGGGATTGAGACCTGCTAAGATTGACAGGAAGGTTAAGAAGCCCGCTTACACGAGGAGGGAGTATATAAGAGGTGCTCCGGGTCCAAAGATCACGATCTTCGACATGGGGAACCTCTCAGCTGAATTTGAATATGAGGTGAGCCTCCACACCGCGGATCCGGTTCAGATAAGGCAGAACGCCCTTGAGGCTGTCAGAATCCAGGTCAACAGGTACCTTCAGAAGAATGTTGGAAGGAGCAACTATCACTATAAGATCAGGATTTACCCGTTCCAGGTGCTTAGAGAGAACCCTATGGCAACAGGAAGGAAAGCCGACCGTTATGGAAACGGCATGAGGAGACCATTCGGTAAGCCGATAGGCCTTGCCGCACGGCTCAAGAGAGACCAGAAAATCCTCACCGTCTGGGTCAACAGAGGGCATCTCAAGTTCGCGATTGAGGCCATGAGAAGGGCCGGAATGAAGTTCCCCTGCAAGACGTACTTCAGGATTTACGATAAGGAAGGCAGAGATATTACGAGCAGGGTTCTCTCAACGCTGTGAGCCCCTCTTTTTTCATCTTCTTGCTGTACCATATATTCATAACTATTATTAACGATGCTGCCCCAGTTAAATTGGTGGGATGATGGTAAGCTCGGGCTTTAGGGCAACCCTTCTCAAACTCGGCGTTCCTGAGGATAGATTGGCGGTTCTTGAGGGCAAAGGAGGAGTTGTGGAGGGCGAATTTGAAGGGATACGTTATCTCCGCTTCAGGGATTCCGCCAAGGGCTTCCGACGCGGGACGGTCGTATTTGAGAACGGCGACGTTGTTTTGGGCTTCCCTCACATAAAGCGCATCGTTCAGCTGGAGAATGGAGTGAGGAGGGTCTTTA
>JALSON010000375.1 GCA_026986455.1 Thermococcaceae archaeon
TTTTAATTGCCAGTTTCATTGCTCTGTATCCAACGACCTGACCCAGGCCTTCATCACCGTCTATCAGGGCATAGGACGGCCCTTCTCTTACGATTCTGATGTTGGGCTTCAGGTTTATGCCGCCGCTGAGAATTCCATCAACATAGCGCTTGAGCCTCTGAACGCCGTGGCTTTCAATCCCCCTCAAATCGGCCATGATCAGGTTGTGCGCCACTATTTCCGCATCCTTCTCGGGCACTTCAAGCTTTGTGAGAACCCTTACGACAAAAGAGAAAAGCTCATCCCTCGAAACCCTCACGTAGTTCTCATCAATGTAGCCTTTTTCAAACATAACACCACCAGAAGAGATTCTGCATGGAGGATTAAAGACTTTCCGGAAGCTGGTGGACCGGGCGGGATTTGAACCCGCGGCCTCCGCCTTGCGAGGGCGGCGCTCATACCAGGCTGAGCTACCGGCCCGTGCCCATTTAAATGAGACCTGCAATGCCTTAAAAGTTTTTGGGTTGGGATAAGCTCAATAATGCCCCAGAATTTGCAATTGCCGGACACACCAGCAGTGTGCGGGCGGTGGAATCAGACAAAACTGGGAAACCTTTATATCCTTTGGGGTTTAAAAGAGAATGCCCGGGGAGTGCCGCCGAAGGCGGAGCCAATGAACTTGGGCGGGTTATTACCGTCCCGCCGACTCCTTCCTTTTATTGCATTGACAGTTAGAGCCGGCTTCCCTCCTCCCACACTCATTGGAGGGCTTTCGGGGGGAACGGAGACTCCCCACATCTTCAAGGCTCTCAAGCGAATATTCCAAGAGCCGACCACATCTCTGTCAGCCTCAAACCCACAATTCGAACACTTCAAAACCCTGTGCCCATTCGGGCTTAACTTACCCCCACATACCGGGCACAGGGAGGAGGTGTAAGCAGGATTCACGAAGACAACCCTAACTCCCCTCAACTTAGCCTTGTATTCGATAATGCTCTGAAGCTTCCTAAAACTCCAGCGGTGAAGACGACCATTCATTTCGGCAGAATATCTTATCGAATCCCTGATTTCCGTTAAATCTTCCAAAGCAAGACCACCATACTTCTCAGCCAGCTCAACGATTTTGTTGGCAAGCTTGTGGTAAAGGTCGTTAAGCCTGTTTCTCTCCCTCTGTCCATACTTTTCAAGAAGTTCTTTCCTCCTCTTGCCAGTCTTAAGCTTCTTTTGAATTTTCCGTCTTTTCAAGTAATAGCCAGTTCTGGTTTCTCCCTC
Organism: Thermococcaceae archaeon; assembly: GCA_026986455.1. GTDB lineage: Archaea > Methanobacteriota_B > Thermococci > Thermococcales > Thermococcaceae > Thermococcus. Next base: position 1,252 of record JALSON010000375.1, read on the forward strand.
ATGAGTGATAATTTGCACGAACTCACCGTTTGGAAGGGCGAGGGTAACATTGTTCTCATTCAAATCTACGCCGACGAAGGCTTTAGGCTCTTTAATTTCCACCTCCTTGGAAAAGACAACGTTCAGAAAGACGCCTTTTGGCGTTCTCACCAGCCAAGCCTGCCCGACCTTCCAGTCATTGAACTTTTCGTGATACTTGGCGGGATAAAACTCCAACTGGATTCTTCCGCTTGGAGTGGAGAGTTTGATTATGCCCTTCTCAAGGTTGGGTTTGAAAAGGTGGTCGTCCAGCATGATGACTTCTTTCTTGAAGACGGGCTTACCCTTGGCTTTTTCCTTCTTTTTACGTTTTCTGAAGCTCTTGAATATTGCAGTCGCCATCTGGCAGGCCGTGTAAAGGTAATGGCTTGGTAATTCTGGATACTCCTTCCGGAGGCTCTTATAAGTTTCTTTTTTGAGTCGGTAAAAGCTGGTAACGTTGTTTTCAAAAGCGTAAGTGATGAGAAAGTTCACGATTTCACGGTAAGCTTGGAAAAGATAATCTAACCCTTCAAGCGTTTTCTTGAGTTTGAATTTGGCGGTGAGCTTAACCATTTCTTTTTGCATTTATCCACACCAAGACAATAATTAACATTTGCTATAGTTAATAGAATATTTAAACATTGCGGAAATATGCTGAGTACGGAGGCATCCAGTACCGCAATCATGAGTGCCTAGATATTATACCCTCCGGGAGGAGGGAAATGGTTGAAGTCAGCATAGGGGCGGTAAGAGGTATTTTTGGGTTAATAGGGCTAGCTATGGAGTATGCACTTGTCCGAAAATATGTTCATGAGAATGACTACAAGGATGTTAAAAAGACATCCGAAGAGTGGTACATAAGCTCAGCCCTCTTGATACGTGCTTCTACTATGTTAGGGGCGGACTTTTTGATTACAGCCGATTTAAACTCAATTAAGCTAGGCAGCATTATGATGATTTTTGGCATGATTGCACTTATCATGGGGTACAGATACGGAAATAGGGCAAAAGAATTACGCCTCCAAGAAGCCATCGCCAAGGGTGTTGAAATCGGTATGAAAAAGACAAAGGAAACCTGAGGTCTCTCCTACTCCTCCCGATATTTCCCCTTAACGCCTCCGAGTGAGCACTTTATAAACCCTGAGAACTCACGCTTCTCAACCTTTATAAAGGTGTGAGAACTGGGAGTTCTCACTCCCCCATAACCTGCACCACAACCCTCCTGTGCCTCGGCCTGACATCGAGCTCCACGAAGAAAATCTGCTGCCATGTCCCCCTGATAAGCCTTCCGTCCACAACCGGCAGAACGAGGCTCGGCCCGAGCAGCGTCGCCCTCAGGTGGGAGTGCGCATTGTTGTCAATTCTGTCGTGAAGGTAGCCCCTGCCCTTGGGGACAAGCTCTTTTAAAAGTCTCCTAAAATCTTCAAGGAGGCCTGACTCATGCTCTATTGCAACTATAGCTCCTGTGGCACCGGGAACGAAAACGAGAACCTGTCCGTTTCTGATGCCGCTTTTCCTGACGAAGTCCTCAACCCGGGAGGTAATATCAACAAGGTCAATCTCCCCCTTTGTTGCGAAGTGAAGCTCAACATTTGCCGTTTTCACGGGAACACCCCCTGTGAATCTGATCACATGAATTCCTCCACACGTTTGAGCTTTTCAATGACCTCTATTGGGTTTCTCCCGAAAATATAGACGACCGGTTCTATTCCGAACGCACCTCTGTCTATCACGGCATCCCATTCATTCTCCTGGAACTTCTCCGCTATCATTTTTACCGTCTGCTCCTCGTCCCTTCCGTCCTCTTTTATCTCCGTAGTTCTCAGGCCCGCTTTCTTCAGGGCATTCAGAACCCTCCCGTCAAATCGGATGTTCAGAACGCTCCTCGTCCCCGGTGATATTTTTGAGAGCTTGATCAGGATGGCAGCGGTATGCCTGCTTGCACCGAACTCCGGCGGAAGTGCGAAGAGCTTACCCTTCACAAGGGTTATCCTTCCCGGGACGGCTGCAACATCCCTGTAATCTCTGGGATTTGGAAGTGCATAGACAAAGTTGCTCCTTATTTCCGGAAGGAGCTCAGCAAATTTGGGGTCATTAAGCAGCTCCCCAACTGCAAGGTTTAGCATCTCAAGGACTCCGCTACGTGAGGGTGCTGTAATGAAGAGCTCCCTGCAGAAAGTGTCATCTTTAAGCCCTGCATATTTCAGGTATGCCCGACACCCGGTCTCGCTGTCAAAAAACTCCATGAACTTCTGGGTGACGAATTTTATTACATCTCCCTTTTCCGCCCCATAGAGTATCAGATTCGCTATCTCGCCGGCCATTCTGTCAATCAGCTCCTGAACTTCGGGATCAGGCTTTTTGTATTTTTCCGAGAGGTATTTGCTCACCATGGCCTGTGTTATGTCAAGAATTTCGGCTATTTTTGCCTGCGTGAATCCCTCCCCATAGAGAATGCGGGCTATCCCTGCCCTGAGGGCGGGCATTATCTCCTCAGACCAGAACGTGCAGGGGCTCTTCATAACCCATCCCGTAATAAAATCCCAGAACCCGGTTATAAGCTTTGTCTTTGGACATAAAAATGTCAAAAAAGGTTTAAATACCGGCACAGTTTTACATGAGAAGGGCTTCTATGGACTGGAAGAACAGGGATGTTATAAGCATTAGGGATTTTTCTAGGGAGGATATTGAATTTGTTTTAAAGACCGCGGAACGGCTTGAGCGGGAACTGAAGGAAAAGGGGCATCTTGATTATGCGACGGGAAAAATACTGGCGACGCTCTTCTTCGAACCCTCAACGAGGACGAGGCTGAGTTTTGAGAGTGCAATGCACCGCCTCGGCGGGAGTGTGATAGGCTTTTCGGAGGCATCTAGCACGAGCGTCAGAAAGGGAGAAAGCCTCAGGGACACCATAAAAACGGTCGAACAGTACAGCGACGTCATAGTCATCAGGCACCCGAAGGAAGGGGCCGCGAGGTTAGCAGCCGAGGTGGCGGATATCCCGGTCATAAATGCCGGCGACGGGAGCAACCAGCACCCAACGCAGACCCTGCTCGACCTATACACCATAAAGAGCGCCTTTGGAAAGATTGATGGCCTGAGGATAGGCCTTCTCGGGGACTTAAAGTACGGCAGAACTGTGCACAGCCTGAGCGAGGCTTTAACCCACTACGACGTGGAGCTGTACTTAATTTCGCCGGAGCTCTTGAGGATGCCCAGGCACATCGTGGAGGAGCTCAGGGAGAGGGGCATAAGGGTCCACGAGACGGATGATCTGGAGGGCGTGATTGGCGAGCTCGATGTCCTCTACGCAACGAGGATTCAGAAGGAGCGCTTCCCGGATGAGCAGGAGTACCTAAAGGTCAAAGGAAGCTATGTAATTGACCGTGAAGTTCTAAAGAAGGCAAAAGAGACCCTAAAAGTCATGCACCCTCTGCCGAGGGTGGACGAGATACACCCGAGCGTTGATTCCTCAAAACACGCGATATACTTCAAGCAGGTGTTCTCGGGGGTTCCCGTCAGGATGGCCCTGCTCGGATTAACTCTGGGGGTGCTGTGAATGAGTGCTGATTTAAGGGCACATTCCACTCAAAGGACTTCAGGAGATGCAATTGGGTCCAAGCTGGTGAATAAGGCCCCCAATCGTTTCCGCCAGCGCTTTGCGGAGCAAAGGACTGTTCTGGGGGTGCTGTGAATGGCGGAGCTCAAGGTCACAGCCATTAAGGAAGGGACCGTGATAGACCACATTCCCGCAGGGAAGGGCCTCAAGGTAATCCGGATACTTAAACTCGACAGGCTGAACGGCGGGGCGCTCCTGCTGGCGGCGAATGTCCACAGCAAGAAGCTCGGGAAGAAGGACATAGTAAAAATAGAGGGGCGCTTTTTGAGCGAGGAGGAGGTGAACAAAATCGCACTGATAGCGCCGAGCGCCACCGTTAACATAGTCAGGGACTATAAAGTCGCGGAGAAGTTCAAGGTGGAGATTCCCGGGGAAATAAGCGGCATACTCAAGTGCGCAAATCCGAACTGTGTGAGCAACCATGAGTACACGACACCGAAGTTCTACGTCATCTCAAGGGAGCCCCTGAAGGTGCGCTGCCACTACTGCGAGAGAACCATGGAAGAGGAGGAAATCCTCACCAATCTTTAGAAAAGCTTATATTCTCCTTCCCCTTTTTTCTATGGGGAGTGGTATGAAAGGGCAAATAGAGGCCATGGTTCTTGTGCTCCTTGTCATCCTGGC
>JALSON010000376.1 GCA_026986455.1 Thermococcaceae archaeon
TTTCTTGCTGCGGCTTTGTATTTTCCAGCCTTTTCAAGGTTTTCCGCCGAGCGGAAGCGGTCGGTTATGCTCAGATCGGGCTCACTTATGTACCATATACCGAAGGCAAGAATGGTCACAAAAAAAATTATTATCGCAAGGATGTAGTGAAGGTTCTGCCACGTTATGCTCAAATACGTTCCGTAACCGCTTATAATGGTGAATACCGCAAGTATAATTCCATACTTCCAGCTCTCGGCATAGAGCGTGAGCCCCGTAAAGAACAGCAGCATCAGTGTTACACCGAGGAATCCGAGGCTCAGAACAACCCTTACGAGCATCCCAAAGCCCCATCTGTAAATTATGGCAGCGGCTATCCCGAGGACAATGATCAAAAACCCGATGATGTATGCCTTTATCCTGTCCATTTTTCCACCCCCTCTAACTCAAGCAGGAATTTTTTGTACTCCATTTTCGGCGTGTAAAACCCCATGCCTCCGGATGAAACCACCCTGTGACACGGAACCACTACTGGATACGGGTTCCGCTTCATGGCTCCACCTATCGCTCTCGGTGAGGTTCCGGCAAGTCCGGCCAATTCACCGTAAGTTATCACGCTTCCTCTTTTAACATTTTTTGTGAGTATTTCATAAACTTTCCGCTCGAAAGGCGTTACTCCCCTGAAGCTGAGGTATTTCATGGCCTCCTCATTGTCCAGTTTTCCAACCGTGACGTCATGTACGAGTTTTGTAAACGGGGACTTTTCCACCTCCAGATTTACCTTAATACCTCTTTTAGCCAGAAAACCTGTTAGCGCTGCTATCCTCTCCTCCAGATACCCCCTGCCATCGAGGGAAAATGTTATCCCGTCGATTCTGTCCCCGGAAATGACCGCAATCCACATCGCCCTACCGGAAATATCAAACCTCTCCACGCTCAGCATTTTTACACCTTCTCAGCTCATCTACAGCTTTTCTGAGAGGGCCAGCGATGGAATGGGCTTCCCTTCCATAGAGGAACGACCTTCCAAGGAGCCGTCTGAATATCGTTTTAAAATATCTCCTCCGCACAGGGTCCTTTGGATATTCGAGGACATCAAGGAGCTCCCCCCAGATCGCCACCACGGCATCCTTCTCCCTCCATGTTGCGGGCTCCAGAGAAGGCCGGACTTCGGAGGATTTTTCTTCATACAGCTCATAGAGCACAACGGCCACCGCATGGCTCAGATTCATGGTCGGATACTCCTCACTGGCCGGAATGGTGACGGTCAGATCCATAAGCTCAAGCTCCTCATTCTCAAGCTCCCTGCTCTCCCTCCCGAAGACCAGCCCCACCTTTCCGGGATATTTCTCAAGCTTTTGTTTCAGTTCTCTCGGGGTAATCGGGGCCCTCTCTGCAATGTACTTCTTTCCGGCGATGGCTGTGGTGCCAACGGCCAGGTCGACCGCTGCCAGAGCGTCTTCGAGGTTTTCCACTATTTCCGCCGCCTCAAGGACGTCCCGGGCGTGCATTGCAAACTTATATGCCTCGCCCCGGATTTCCGGGGGGCTGACGAGTATAAGCTCCCGCACACCAAAGTTCTTCATGGCCCTTGCGACGAATCCTATGTTCATCTGATACTCCGGTTCTACAAGGATCACCGCGAGCTTCATCTTTATCGGAAAAGATTTAAGGCGGGGGATTAAAATGCTTGCGGTGGGAGAATGAGAAGGGAAAATATCGGACTGCTTCTATACTCTTCAGCTTTTGCAATCTCGCTTTACATGGTGGTGGGAGCTTTAATGGTGATTTTAACCCGGGGGGCGATTGTTCTGGGCAGGAGCGCGAGCGGCAATGCCCTGCTTTTAGAGGTGCCCTTACTCGTTCTGCCCTTCCTCTCGCTTCTATTTTTCAGGAGGAAGGCGAGGTTTTTCTCGGGCCTCTCTCTTTTTTCAGCATTCTCTCTGGCGCTGTTCCAGAGGGCTGATATTCAGGCGTCACCGCTCTTCCTTGCAGGGCTCGTGCTTTCATTCCTCGCCCTCATAGCAGGATTCCCGAGGGAAAAGCAGCAGGTTAGCCTGAACGAGAGAACGGCAAATGCCATTCTGAGCACTGCCACGGTTGCGGTCATGGTCAGGGCATGGAGCTTTGCATGGCCCGCTGAACTGAAGCTGCCGGTGTTTCTTATGGGGTCTGTGGGCGTTCTGCTGCTTCTCTTCAGAAACAGGGTTGTGTCGAGCGGTGGCATTCCCCTCCTGGTGTTCTTTTACTGCTCGGCAGCATACACGCTCTATGCCTCGAACCTGACGAGCTGGAGGATTTTCTGGGGGTTTTCGATGGTTCTGCTTGCATACTCCCTACTCCCGCTGAGGAAGCTCCTGAGGTGATATCATGAGGATCTGCGTGCTCGGGGCTGGATCAATAGGCTCCCTCTTCGGAGCCCTGCTGGCGAGGGCCGACAACGAGGTGGTTCTTATAGGGAGGGAGGAACATGTCAGGGCAATAAATGAAAGGGGACTCAGGATTGTCGGTGCTGAGGATTTCACGGTATATCCCGAGGCTTTAACCTACGCTCCCGAGGAGGAGCCTGACCTGATAATCCTCGCAACGAAGTCATACTCGACCTCACATGCCCTCGACTGTGCCGCACGCTGCATCGGGAGAAGGACATGGATTCTGAGCATCCAGAACGGCCTCGGAAATGAGGATCTCGTTCTAAAGCACACGAAAAATGTCCTCGGAGGAATAACAACAAACGGTGCGATGATGGTCGATTGGGGAACTGTCAGGTGGACGGGGAAGGGCATAACAACCATCGGCCTCTACCCGAAGGGCACCCACGGCTTCGTTGAAAAGGTGGCGGATACGTTTGGTGAAGCAGGCATCGAGACGTACGTTACCGACAACATCATAGGGTGGAAATGGGCCAAGGTGATCGTCAATTCGGTTATAAATCCCATAGGAACCCTGCTGGAGGTTAAAAACGGCTTTATCCTTGAGGATGACTATCTTCAGGGGATTGCTGTGGAAATAGCGAGGGAGGGCTGCATAACGGCCCAGCAGTACGGGGTGGAGTTCGAAGTGCATCCGCTTGAGCTCCTCTGGAGCACCCTTGAAAAGACGAGGGACAACTACAATTCCATGCTTCAGGACATCAGGAAGGGCAAAAAGACGGAGATAGACTACATAAACGGAAAAATCGTCGAGTACGCTGAGAGTATAGGGCTGAAAGCCCCGATGAACGCTCTCCTGTGGGCTCTTATAAAGGCAAGGGAGCGGAAGATAAATAAAGCGGAGTGATTATATCTCACCCGGGGGGATTGAAATGCCCATATTCGGTGGAAAGGAAAACAGTGTCTTTGGTGCTCTCAACAGGCACATGGAGGTTGTGGGGGCTACCCTGGAAAAATTCAGGGAGATGATGGCGGCTTATCTCGATGAAGACCTGGAGAAAGCCAGAGAGCTGGAGGTTCAGGTGGGCAGGCTTGAGAGTGAGGCCGATTCTCTGAGGAGGGAGATAGAGACAATGCTCTATGAGGGGGCTTTTCTGCCTGCGAGCAGGGGAGATTACGTCAGGCTGTCGGAGGAAATTGACCAGGTCGCGGATGCTGCCGAAAGCGCGGCCCATACATTGATCCTCGCAAAGCCGAAGGTGCCGCTTGAGATAAAGGATGAGATTATAGCTCTCGTGGATGCTGCGCTCGAAACCTATGAAACCCTGATGGCGGGCGTGAAGAACCTCAACGTCGATGTGAATAAAGCATTGGAGTATGCCAAAAAGACGGAGGATGCCGAGGAGAGGGCCGATGAGCTTGAGTATGATGCAAAGAGGAAGGCCTTTGAAAGCGAGACGATAAGCACGTATGCAAAGCTTATATGGAACCAGATTCTGACGAAGATAGGGGACATAGCCGACAGGGCTGAGGATGCCTCTGATCAGGTGATGCTGATGGCAATAAAAAGGAGGGGTTGATATGAGGGTTTTGGTTGCTGCACCTTTGCATGAGAAGGCTTTTGAGGTTTTGAGGAATGCAGGTTTTGAGGTTCTTTACGAGGAGTATCCGGATGAGGAAAGGCTGGTTGAGCTTGTTGGGGATGTTGAGGCTGTGATAGTCAGGAGCAAGCCCAAGGTGACCCGGAAGGTTATCGAGGCCGCCCCGAAGCTCAGGGTCATCGGAAGGGCCGGTGTTGGTCTCGACAACATAGACCTTGAGGCGGCCAAGGAGAGGGGAATTGAAGTCGTCAACTCTCCCGGTGCCTCAAGCAGGAGCGTTGCCGAGCTTGCCTTAGCTCTAATGTTCAACGTCGCAAGGAAAATAGCCTTTGCCGACAGGAAGATGAGGGAAGGAGTCTGGGCGAAAAAGCAGTGCCTCGGAATGGAGCTTGAGGGCAAAACTCTGGGAATAGTTGGTTTTGGAAGGATTGGCTACCAGATAGCGAAGATAGCGAAAGCCATGGGCATGAACCTTCTCCTCTACGACCCGTATCCAAACGAGGAGAGGGCCAGAGAGGTGGGGGGGAAGTTCGTCGAGCTTGAGGAGCTCTTAAAGGAGAGCGACGTTGTCACGCTCCACGTCCCCCTGCTGGATTCAACGTACCACCTAATCAACGAGGAAAGGTTGAGGCTCATGAAGCCGACTGCCATCCTCATAAACGCCGCCCGCGGCCCCATAATTGATACGGATGCTTTGGTTAAAGCGCTCAGGGAGGGCTGGATTGCCGGTGCCGGCCTGGACGTCTTTGAGGAGGAGCCCCTTCCCAAGGACCATCCGCTGACGGAGCTTGACAACGTGGTTCTAACGCCCCACATCGGTGCTTCAACCGTTGAGGCCCAGATGAGGGCGGGCGTTCAGGTCGCCGAGCAGATAGTCGAAATCCTGAAGGGCTGATGCCCTTCTCCTTTCAAGATTTGCAGCATAATTCGAAACTTTTTTCGTAAAGTCTGTCAGTATGGTGGTAATGTTTACCCGGAATGTTTGTCAGTATGGTGACAAGCTTTTCTCGCTTTTTGACAGGTGATCTCAAGCTTTTTAATCCAAACATCGAATTTTAACTGGTGAACGCTGATTGTATGAGGATATCGTGGATTCAATCGTCGAGGCCATCCGTCTGGCGGTCACAGAGCTCCCTGAGGATGTTGTTGAAGCCCTTAAAAGGGCGTATTCTGAGGAAAGCGACAGGATAGCCCGCTTCAACCTGCGTAATATTCTGAAAACCGTTGAGATTGGAAGAAAAGATGGGATTCCAATCTGTCAGGATACCGGAACGCTCACATTCTTCGTCGAGGCCGGTGTTGAAAGCCCTTTTCTCGGCGAGGTTGAGGGCTGGATTGTCGAGGCCGTTAGGAGGGCAACCATGGAGATTCCGCTCAGGCCGAATGCCGTTGACCTGCTCACAAACAGGAATTCAGGAGATAACACCGGTCGTTTTGTCCCGGTAATACACTGGGAGCCCGTTGAAGGGGATTCGCTCAGGATTGCCCTCCTGCCCAAGGGAGGCGGAAGCGAGAACTGCTCGGCTCTGGCGATGCTATCCCCGGGAGAAGGCCGGGATGGGATAAAACGCTTTGTTATGGAGAGAATCAGGGGATGCGGGGGAAAACCCTGCCCTCCCGTGATCCTCGGCATAGGCATCGGTGGCAGTGCCGATATGGCCTTAATCCTCGCCAAGAAAGCCCTCCTGAGGCCTCTCGGAGTGAGACATGAGAACGGAGAAATTGCCCGGCTTGAGGAGGAGCTCCTTGAGAGCGTCAACTCCCTCGATATCGGCCCGATGGGGATGGGCGGGAAGACCACGGCCCTGGACGTCAAGGTTGAGTATGCCCACAGGCATCCGGCCTCCCTGCCCGTTGGACTAATCGTTCAGTGCTGGGCTCACAGAAGGGCCTTTTTGGAGATTGAGAGTGATGGAAGCACCAGAATCTGGCAGTGATCCTACATTTATCCCAGCCATCTCTGCAGGGTCTCCTCATCAAAGAGCACCCGGAGCTCTTCGAGCATCCCCAAGCG